>CADAPI010000009.1 GCA_902789705.1 uncultured Ruminococcus sp. | reverse complement strand
CCCCTCCCCGGGGAGGGGGTTGGGGGTGGGGATGATCTTCTCAATGATAACAGAAAGGGTGGTAGTATTTTAAATGCTGCAGCTTAAAGATATAAGATGGTCCACTGAGACCGGAGAAAAAATTCTTAACGGTGTTGATCTTACAGTACCGGACGGAAAACTTACAGTAATTACAGGACCGAACGGAGGCGGAAAGACCTCACTTGCCAAGGTGATAGCAGGTCTTTACAAGCCGGAGAGCGGTCAGATCATAGCAGACGGAAAAGACATCACTGACTGGAGCATAACGGAGCGTTCAAAGAACGGCCTTGCCTATGCTTTCCAGCAGCCTGTACGTTTCAAGGGACTCACAGTGCGTGATCTTCTTTCAATATCTGCAGGAAGAGAACTTTCAAGCGCTGAAGTGTGCCATCTTCTCGCTACAGTCGGCCTCTGCGGACGCGACTATATCGACAGGGAAGCTGATGCAAGCCTTTCAGGCGGTGAAAGCAAGAGAATCGAAATAGCAACAGTTCTTGCGAGAAAAGACGCGAAGATACTCGTTTTCGATGAACCGGAAGCAGGTATCGACCTCTGGAGCTTTGCAAGCCTTATTGAGGCTTTTGAAAATATCAAGAAGGACACAGACCGTTCTCTCCTTATCATCTCACATCAGGAGAGAATCATGAACATTGCAGACTACATTGCTGTAGTGGCGGACGGAAAGGTCTCAAAGATGGGTACAAGGGAAGAAATATTCCCTTCACTTATGGACAAGACGGCAGCAACACGCTGCTCACTCAGGACAAGTGAAGGAGGAGCTTTATAATGAACAGTATTACAGAACAGCTTCTCAGCGTGGTTTCAGACTGGGACGGCAGCTACAAGGGCGCATACAATATCCGTGAAGACGGCGGATGCGCAGGAAGACAGTCATCTGAAAATATTAAAATAGAACCCAAGAACGACAATCCGGGTATCGTTATACGTATCAGCTCGAAGGCGCAGCAGGAGACGGTCTATATTCCTGCCTGCGTAACAAAATCCGGCGTAAACGACCTCGTTTACAATGACTTCATCGTTGAGGACGGAGCAGATGTTATCATCGTGGCAGGATGCGGCGTTCACAGCGAGGGTGAAGAGGAAGCAAGACACAACGGTATCCACCGATTCTTCATCGGCAAAAATGCAAAGGTGCTCTACAAGGAAAAGCATATCGGTACCGGTAACGGCAAGGGTGCAAAGAGAATTGACCCTGTTACTGACGTTGAAATGGATGAAAATTCCTACATGGAAATGGATACAGTTCAGATAGGCGGTGTTACATCCACAAGCCGTCTTACAACTGCAAAGCTCGGAAAGGACGCAAAGCTCGTAATCAGGGAGCGTCTTATGACCGAAGGCGATGAAAAGGCAAAGTCAGACTTCAAGGTGGATATGAACGGCGACGGTTCAAGCGTTGATCTCGTTTCAAGATCAGTTGCGCGCGGGAATTCATATCAGGAATTCGTTTCGACGATAAACGGTAACTGCAGATGTACAGGCCATTCCGAATGTGATGCCATCCTTTCTGAAAACGGCCGTGTAAACGCTGTTCCGGGCCTTTTTGCCGGCAACATCGACGCGTCACTCATCCACGAGGCTGCCATCGGCAAGATAGCAGGTGAGCAGATCACCAAGCTTTGTACTCTCGGACTTACTGAGGAAGAAGCTGAAAGAAAGATCATTGACGGATTCCTTAAGTAATTTTTCATTTATCACAGGAAACACTGATTAAACCGGAAATACGGCGAAGCCGTATTTCCGGTTGTGGAGATTGCGGGGCTTCGCCCCGTGCCCCACGCTGATTTATGAATAAATCAGCGTTTCTACAATAAAAACGTCTGCGTATGCAGACGTTTTTTAAGGCATCCGGGTAAGCTTTTGCTAACCATCGTTTTCCTGAAGTCACCAAAAAGGAGCAGATGTATTGAAAACCAGAAAACTTGCAGAGATGTCCATGCTTGCGGCTCTTGCACTTATTATTTTTATAGTGGAGTCACGTATCCCGACCCTGGCCCCCATACCGGGAATGAAGCTGGGGCTTGCAAATATAATCACCGTATATGCAGTGTACCGATTTAAACCATCTGAGGCGGCAATGATACTTGCAGTAAGACTTATTCTCGGAGCAGTATTTGCCGGTAATCTTTCCACACTTTTGTACAGCGCGGCCGGAGCAGTATTTTGCCTTGCCGGAATGATAATTATGCGTAAGATAATACCGGAAAAGAATATGTATCTTGCCAGTGCCGCAGGATCGGTATTCCACAACACCGGTCAGATACTTGCCGCAGTTCTGATAATGCGCTCGGCGGCAGTGCTTTACTACTATCCCTTCCTTATAGTGTCAGGTATTATCGCCGGCCTGTTTACCGGCTTCTGCGCAATGTTTGTACTAAAACGTTTAAGTAGGTCATAAAAATGCTTTTTTGACGGTTTTAGGGTATATAAATTTTACACAGTTTTCTCTGTGGATTCTTGTGATTATTGTTGTAATAATCCCTCCGAAATGTTATAATTATAGTGAACAAATACAGTGAACAGCGGAAGATTTTCATGCTCACTGTAAACAAAGCAAAGACGACAAAAAAACGGAGCCTCCGGTAAATACACCGGTGTTTCCGTGCATTAGGTGGGAAGGGAGTAATGGGCAATGAAAAGATACAAAGAAAACCAGAGTCCTGAGTTTGCGTTCAGGTATATTATTTTCGATATGAAAGAAGTTGCAAGACTGGTCGTAACGGTACTGTCAGCATTTTTCAGCATGTCAGTCGTATTATTCAGTCTGCAGTATGCCAGTGACGGTATGTTTACATGGGTCGATAAAAGCGGATATGAAAGAACATTCAGTGACATGCTGAATGACAGTTTTCCGGATAATCTTTTCGGATGGGCTATAATGCTGTTTCCGGTGGTATTCATGATCTGGACTTATTATGTTACCTTCAGCGCATTTGAAGTTTACAGTAAAAAAAGATCAGCTTTCATCAAAGCACTGAAGATAACGGAAAAACACGACAGGGATGCTGTTTGTGTTCCTGCATGTGAGTTTCTGTTTTACTTCTGCATTGTAATGTTTGCCGGCGTAATGCCTTCTCTTGTTTTATGCAAACATGATTTTAACGTGATCTATGAATCGGGAATTTCATTTGCCCCGCCGGTTATCGGCTATGCACCTTTTATTTTTACGATGCTGTCAGGTATCATCTGCATTTTCGGCTGCTCTTTAAGAGCGTTTTACAGACAGAAGAGTTCTTCCGGTATAGTGCCTCTTAAGAAACGTAAGCATATGATTTCGAGACCAATCGCTCTGGTAACAGCAGTGGCCATCATTACACTCGTTGGCGGACAGTATATCGTTGGTATGGCACGCGGACTTTGTTTTGAACTTGAACATGATTTTTCAGTTGCTACATATGCTGATATAAATGGCGTAAGACATACTCAGAAAACTCTTATGGAAACAGGAGCATTTGGCTCTTCATATATTCTTGCCGGTGGTGAGGAACTTGGCAGGATGACTTATGAAGATGTTACTGGTGATTCAGAAAATCAGAAAGATGAAGAGATAATGACTGATCAGGTTATGCTGGAGATTATTCTGGATGCCAGAGATGAGCACAGTTACCTGAAAGCAAGGAAAGCTTTTGCCGAAAATGGTATTGCCATTGAAAATAACAATATGAATGTTATCGGATGGAACAGAAAAATGATGTCTGAAGATCCTGACAAGACCAGAGATGTCCTCGTCAAGGCAGGAATACCTTTGTACTATGCAGCAGATCTTTTCGTATATCATACCGGACGTGACAGTATGTTCGGCTCTGTTAATTTCCTGATAAGTGTTATTATCGGCTCAGTATGGCTTAACTGCATTATCCTTGTTATCAATAAGAATCATGCAAAGTCAGACGAATTTATCAGGGATATCACTTCAGAAATCGATGAGAAACCGCAGGATCCGGAACGAAAGATAGTAAACAGAACAGCACTTACGGCTGTAGTTTCCACACTTGTCGGTTCGCTGATCATTGTTCCGCTTTATCTTCTTGAAGGTGATCTTATGCTGGTAGTATATTCACTGATAATTATGGCGATAAACGTTGTTTTAACGCTTTTCACAATTCGCAGGAGGAAAGATGAAAAAACGGATTTTTCGTATAATTCAGATTGGCAGCAAGGAGGATCTGCCGAGCAGACTGTTTGACTATTTCATAGTAACATGTATCATTCTCAATATAACAGTAGCTTTTCTTTATACATTCGACAATCTGAGTTCTTTTTACGGTCTGTTCAGGATAACCGAAACACTTACAGTCGGTGTGTTCATAGTGGAGTATATCCTCCGTTTGTGGACGGCTGACCAGCTGTATCTGGAAAAGAGCAAAGGAAAAGCAGTTTTAAGATTCATTTTTTCATTCGACGGTATCATTGATTTCCTGACGATCCTTCCGTTTTTCTTTCTTTCGGGGTTTATCGTGTTCCGAATGCTCAGGGTTGTCAGAATATTCAGACTGTTCAGGGTCAACTCGCAGTATGACTCGTTCAATATAATAACTACCGTTTTATTTGAAAAGAAGAATCAGATACTTTCATCACTTTTTATTATTTTCATTCTCATGCTTGCCTCCTCGCTGGGCATATACAATGCTGAGCATGAAGCACAGCCGGATGTATACAGGAATGCCTTTTCCGGAATATGGTGGAGCGTATCCACACTTCTTACCGTAGGCTACGGTGACATTTATCCGGTGACGACTGCGGGAAGGATAATAGCGATCTTCAGCGCGTTCCTCGGAGTCGGAGCAGTGGCAGTTCCGACCGGTATCATAAGCGCCGGATTCGTTGAACAGTACACCAAGAAGCAGTACTCCGATATCAGTTTTACGGATATCAAGGAGATAGGTGAGATAATAGCTGATGAGGTAAACGGACTCAGCGGCATTACAGTGGGGCAGGCAAGCGCAGACTTCGACCTGCACATTTACGTAATTCTTCGTGGTGAACTTACCGTTGTGGCTTCGGAAAGCATAAAGATCCAGAAAGGCGACGTTCTGGTTGCCGGTTCGAAAAAAATAGTCAAATAGAGTGGGCTGCGGCGAAAATCCGCAGCCTTTTTTCGTCCGCAGACCGCAACTCACCGTAAACTCTATTGACTTTTATAGTATAAAATGATAAAATTAAAAGGAATATTGTATTGGAGATGAATGTTTTTGAAAGTAACACTTATAACGCATACTCCTGATCCGGAAAAGACGATCGCTACTGCTGCAAAGCTCTGCTATTCTCCGTGTGACATAGATACGATCAGTGATGACCTTACTCCTGAAAAGATAGAGAGTTTTGTTACAATGCTCGCAAGTATCGGTCACGAGAGCGTTATGGAGCATGTCAGCTTTACGTTCGGTATCGAGGGTATATCAAGAGCCTGTTCACATCAGCTCGTAAGGCACAGGATCGCATCATATTCGCAGAAAAGCCAGCGTTACGTAAATGAAGACGGATTTGAGTTTATCACTCCTCCTGAGATCGCTGCAGATGCGGAAGCAAAAGCCGAGTTTGACAGATCGATGGCAGCTCTTACCGAAAGTTACAGCAAAATAGCATCCATCCTTACCGAAAAGCATACAAAGACTTTCATGGAGCAGGGAATGGAGGAAAAGGAAGCAAGATCAAAGGCTGTTAAAAAAGCCAATGAAGATGCAAGATTCGTACTTCCGAATGCCTGCGAAACCAAGATAGTCGTTACAATGAATGTCAGAAGCCTTTTCAATTTCTTCAGACACCGCTGCTGCTCCAGAGCTCAGTGGGAGATAAAGGCCGTTGCCGATGAAATGCTGAAGCTCTGCCGTGAAGTGGCACCGAATGTGTTTAAAAACGCAGGACCTTCATGTCTTGCAGGCAAATGTCCTGAAGGCAAAATGACATGCGGAAAAATAAATGAAATGAAGGAATTCTATAGAAACCTTTAATGAACGGAGGAAACACTATGGTTTACGTTTTTCTCGCTGACGGCTTTGAAGAAATCGAAGCCCTTACAGTAGTTGATCTTTGCAGAAGAAGCGGAATTGATGTTAAAACAGTCGGTATCGGAAGGGAAGCTATCCGCGGTTCACACGGCATACTTGTTCAGGCCGACGTTAAGGACACAGACTTCGCTCCGGACGCTGAAACAGAAATGATCGTACTTCCTGGCGGTATGCCGGGAACAAAGAATCTTGAAGCTTCTGACACAGTTCAGAAGGCGATAGACTTCTGCGTGACAAACAATAAATATGTGGCTGCTATCTGTGCAGCTCCGTCAATTCTCGGACACAGAGGACTTCTCAAGGGACACAAGGCACTCTGCTACGCCGGCTTTGAAAGCCAGCTCGAAGGCGCTGAAATCGCCTACGGAACAGTATGTCTTTCAGGCAACTTCCTCACATCAAGAGGTCCGGGAACAGCTATCGACTTCTCACTCAAGATAGTTGAGATCTTAAAATCAAGAGAGATTAGTGAAGCTCTTGCTTCATCACTTCTTTACACAAACTGATGAAAACTGATAAACTGCTTTTCAGAAAACAGGCGCTGAAAAAACGTTCCGGACTTTTTTCTTCCGCGGAAGAAAAAAAGGAAGCGGATATGAAGATATTTGAAAATCTCATAACCTCGTGCCTTACAGAAAAAGCAGAACTTGTCCTTACCTATGTTTCATACAGAGATGAAGCAGATACTTTAAAACTTATTGAATATCTTCTGACAGAAGGCATCAGCGTCGCTGTTCCACGCTGCAGAAAACAGGGACAGATGGACTTTTTTCTGATAAAAAGTTTTGATGACCTGAAACCTTCTTTCATGGGAATACCGGAACCTGAATATGACGTGACACGTCTGGTACGTGATTTTACCGGTGCTCTGTGCATAGTTCCGGGAACTGCCTTTGATCTTAAGGGAAACCGTACAGGTTACGGCGGAGGATATTACGACAGGTTTTTAAGCCGTGAAAAGGACATTGTTACGGCAGGAATTTGCTACAGCCCGCTTATCTTTGATGAGGTTCCGTCCGAACCGCATGATATAAGCGTTGACTATATAATAACAGAGAAAGGAATAATAAATATTAATGGATAACCAGAAAGATGAAAACGGTCAGGAAATAAATAAAAGACCTGCTTCGTCCGGAAAAAAGTCTAAAGGTACTGTTTCAGGATTTATGAAGGCTCTTTTTGCACCTGCACCGCCTCCGAAAAAGAAAAAGCCTGCAAAGGTGGTCCGCTATATCAGACCTAAAAAAGGAAACCGAATTGCAGTAGCTCTTGTATTCATTTTCGCTATTCTCAGCATTTCAGTGCTCTCATCTGTGGGTATTATCTTTCTTGCCAGAGAGTTCCTCGGCATAGACAAGAGTGCTGCGACCTATATAGTAAACATCCCTGAAAACGCAACTACTGATGATGTTATAAGAATAATGACTGTTGATCAGGAAAACAACAGAAAAGAACCTATCATCAAAGTTGACAGGATGTTCAGGATACTTGCTGAACTTCAGGAAAAACGTAACGAAGAACCTATAGAATACGTTTCAGGCAACCACAACCTGCGTCCTAACATGGGTTATCAGGACATCCTTGAAGAGCTTCAGAGCAGATACTACATCGAAAAGGAAACTGTAACAATAACCATCAGGGAAGGCATGCGCTTAAGAGCAGTTGCTAAATTGCTTGAAGATGAAGGCGTATGCGCTGCAGACAAGTTTATTTACTACTTCAATGCCGGCCTTGACGACTACGAATTTATATCAAACATTCCGCAGCCGACTGCAAACGATCTTCGTTTTGACAGAATGGAAGGATATCTTTTCCCTGATACCTACGAATTCTACAAGGCGCCTGACGGTGATGTAAAATCACTTGAAGAACAGGATTACGAGATCATTCTCAGAACCATCTACGAAAACTTCGAGGCGAAGTATGATGATGAGCTGAAGGCAAGAGCAGCAGAAGTCGGAATGTCAATGGACAAGGTCGTTACACTTGCATCTATCGTACAGCTTGAAGCTGCCAATACTGAAGATATGAAGAATGTTGCCTCAGTATTCATGAACCGTCTCAATGACTATGAGCATTTCCCTGCTCTTGAATCAAACCCGACAACTGAATACAGCCGATACCTCAAGAGTCTCGATGACTATTCAGTTACTTCAAAAATGCTGAAAGCATACGATACATATCAGACCAACGGACTCCCGCCTGGACCGATATGCAGCCCTGGTCTTGATGCAATAAAGGCAGTTCTCTGGCCGAACAAGACAGATTACTATTACTTCTGTGCTAACATTGAAACCAAGGAACCATATTACGCAAGAACAAATGAAGAGCACGAAGCTAACCTCATCAAGGCAGGAATCGATATCAACGACATTGACTATGATGACTGATCTATACAGATAATAAGTAAAAACACCGGATATGATTCATGTCCGGTGTTTTTGGAAATTTATTGATACGCTGATCAATTTATAAATCAGCGCGGGGCAAGTGGCGAGACCCCGCATTCTCACAATACGGAAATAGGTGAATCCGTATTTCCGGTCAAATCAGTGTTTCTTTTGAACAACGGAGGTTTTAAATTTGGAATTAGAGGTACTTGCACCGGCAGGGGACCGCGAAAGACTTTTGTCAGCACTTAACTACGGCGCCGATGCCGTTTATCTCGGAAGAAAACAGTTCGGTATGAGAGCTTCATCCAGCAATTTCGATTTTGAAGGACTTAAGGAAGCGGTAAAGCTTTCACACGACAAGGGGGTAAAGGTGTTTCTTACCTGCAACACTCTGCCGAGAAATAATGAGATACCGCTTTTTGAACAGTTTGTACGTGAAGCTGTTGAAGCCGGAGTGGATGCACTTATCGCTGCCGATCTCGGACTGATCTCACTTATAAAAAAATATGCGCCGGACATGGTGATACACGCTTCCACACAGACCGGTATCGTAAACTACGTGACTGCAAATGAGCTTTATAACATGGGATGCAAACGAGTAGTCCTTGCCCGTGAGCTGTCACTTGATGAAATAGCTGAAATACGCGCAAAGACACCTAAGGATCTTGAAATTGAATGTTTCGTTCACGGTGCTATGTGCGTTTCCTTCTCGGGACGATGCCTGCTTTCAAGCTATCTTGTAAACCGTGACGCCAACAGGGGAGAATGCGCTCAGCCGTGCCGCTGGGGATATCATCTTCAGGAGGAAAAAAGACCGAATGAGTTCTATCCGGTTTTTGAGGACGAGCAGGGAACATACATTCTCAATGCCAAGGACATGTCGATGATAGAACACATAGACAAGCTCCGTGAAGCAGGTATCTACAGCCTCAAGATCGAGGGAAGGGCAAAGTCAGCCTATTACGTATCAGTTGTCACAAACGCCTACAGAATGGCTGTGGACTGCTGTCTGAAGGGTGAGCCTGTTCCTCAGTGGGTATACGATGAAGTGTTCAAGGTAAGCCACAGAAAGTACTGTACGGGATTTTTCTTTGGACATCCGAAGGACAGCCAGTACTATGAAACAGGCGGATACATAAGAGAGTATGATGTTGTGGCTGTCGTGGATGAATGCCGTGACGGAAGGCTCTACGCTACACAGCGCAATAAGTTCCTTGCGGGAGATACACTTGAGGTTTTCTCACCGGGAAAGGAACCGCAGATCATTAAAGCTGATGTTATCTACAATGAAAAGGACGAGCCGGTTGAGAGCGCCAACCACGCAATGATGAAGTTCTCGATACCGTGCGACAAGGTATTCCCGAAGGATGCTGTTATCCGTATGCAGAAACAGTAATTCCGCGCGATCTTACCGGAGAAACTGAATACACATATATTGCCGCACGATTGTTCAGATACATTAATAACGAAAAAAATCAGGTCACATGAAATACATGTGCCTGATTCTTTTTTTGAATTTTTTTGAGAATATATTTTAACTGAGCAAAATTTCAAAACGTACTGTTGTACCGCATCCGAGCTCCGTTTCAATTTCGAAATTGTCGGTACATTTTCTTATTTTCGAAAAGCCCTGACCGGTTCCGTGGCCCTGTGCGCGGATCTCTGAGTCAGGAGAAACAGTGGTGTAGCCTTCGTTCATGGCCATTTCCGGATCTGCAATACCCGGACCGTTGTCTGCAGCTTCCACCTTAAGCACTTCAGGAGTGATCTCAGCTTCGATAAGCCCGCCGTTTGCATGGATTATCATGTTGAGCTCCGTTTCATAAATGGCAAGTGTAGCTTTCCTGATGATCTCGTTGCTGACATTCATTTCAGAGAGCTTTGTTTTTATGTCTTCTGAAACAGCTCCAGCATTGAGAAAATCGTTCGGCGTTACAATGTATGTTAATTTGGTTTCAGGATTCATTCTTTTAACGATCCCTCCCTGTGTTATTTTCTATATATATTATACCATAATACAAGAGATTTGTAAAGTGCGTTTTGTGCATTTTATTCAAAAATATTTGTGTGCGGTACTTAAAAATGTTTTCGTTTAATCTTGTTTCCGGACTGATTTTCTGATATAATTATAGTTAACATCAGAAAAGCGCTGATTAATTCATAAATCAGCGAGGGGGTACGGGGCGAAGCCCCGTTTTCCCTTCTCTTAGCAGATCCGACGAAGCCGGATCTGGGGTTAAGTGTTTCCTCAGATTTCTGATTATAAATGCAAAAGGGAGAGCGATGATATGACAGCACTTATTACTGGTGCCAGTACTGGTATAGGCCGTGACATGGCCATTTACCTCAGTACACTTGGCTATGACCTTATTCTTGTGGCACGAAGCAGAAACAAACTTTTAAAACTCAAAAAACTTCTACCTGTTAAGGTGAAGATAATTGCAGCAGATCTTTCTGATCCTGAGAACGCCAAAAGGATATACTATGTCTGCCGCAGCGTAAAGATAGATCTTCTGATAAACAACGCAGGAATAGGGGATGTAGGTCCTTTTGACAAGACATCTCTTGATAAGGAACTCGGCCTTATAAATCTCAATGTTACTGCACTTCACATACTTACAAAGTTTTTCTACCGCCGGTTCGCCTGCCAGGGCGGCGGAACTATCCTTAATGTAGCTTCATCAGCAGCGTTTTATCCGGGTCCGCTCATGGCGGCTTACTACGCATCAAAAGCGTATGTTCTGAATCTTTCACAGTCACTTTACCGCGAGGCTAAGGAGGCACGGAACGGCGTTCAGATAAGCGTTCTCTGTCCGGGACCGGTCCAGACTGAATTCAATAAGAGAATAGGAGTGTCAAACAGCTTTAACCCTGCATCTTCGGAAGCAGTTGCAAAGTACGCTATAGACAAAACTCTTGAAGGAAAGTTTCTTATAATACCGGAAGCAAAAATGAGGTTCAGCGTAGCAGCTTCTTCTCTTCTTCCGGCAGAAATGAAGTCGAAGTTAGTCTACATGATACAGAAAAACAAGACGCCTCTGTAATGCTCATAACAGTTGCAGAATAATGGTTTTCGGTAAATATAAAAGCCATAGTATCTCATAAGAAATACTATGGCTTTTGTTGTATCAGGTATTTTCAGAAACACTGTTTTATCAGAGTGGGGTTCCGGGGCGAAGCCCCGCAAATCCCACCTCCGGATTTCCGGTTTAATCAGTGTTTACCGATATAATACAGTGAATTTATCAGTTGAACTTGTTTCTGAGAAGAATAAGGTCAATGATAGAGATCTTGCCGTCGTTGTTCATATCAGCATTCTTCTTGCCTGAAGCAGAAAGATCTGACTTGCCGATAAGAGCGCCCATGAGTGTTACATAGTCATTTGTTGTAACTGAACCGTCAGCATTTACGTCACCCTTAACATCATCATTCTTTGGAGAAGGTGATGGTGAAGGACTTGGTGATGGTGATGGGCTTGGTGAAGGTGAAGGAGATGGTGAAGGTGATGGAGACGGTGAAGCCTTAGGTGTTGTTGTAGTTGAAGCTGCCTTGCCGTCTGTGTATAATGTTACAGAATCAATTGTGAATTCGTCACAGTCGATCCACCATACACCGAACTTGATTTCTCCGCCGTACTCTGTCTGAATGATAGAAGAGATATCTGAAGGAACCTTCCATGAGATTGTGCCGCTGTTGCCGCTGATTGTCTGAGTGATTTCATCGCCCATTGCCCAGTAGCCTGCAGCATCGTCAGTTGTTGAAGTACCGAACTGACCAACGTATTTACCGATGTTCTTGCTAGCTGAGATGTTTACGTCAACCTTTGTGATCTTTTCCTTTGCAGAGATACCGAAATCCTTGTAAGTGAAACCGATCATTCTGTCATCTTCGCCGAGGGCGCTGTATGTAACCTTCTTGTTAGCCTTATAAGTGTAGCCGCCGTCTGAGCTCTGAGTTGGCTGAGTTGTTGGCTGCTGTGTAGGCTGCTGTGTTGGCTGAGTTGTAGGCTGCTGTGTAGGCTGTGGCTGCTGTGGTGTAGGAGAAGGAGAAGCAGGAGCCTGCTGTGTAGGTGAAGGCTGTGTTACTACTGCAGCACCTGCACCGTTGCTCTTTGTACCTTCGAATGAAGAAGCAATTGTGCCTGACTTTTTGAATGAGTAAAGACCAGCAGCAGCACCTACAAGACCTGCGTTGTAGTCGATAGCAACTTCGTTACTCTTGTAGTCGTCGATAACGTCTGTGTATGTTCCGCCTGCATCAGCCGGACCACCTGCGAGAGCACCGATAAGTGTGTAGTGGTGGTTAGGGTTGTATTCCTTAACACCTGTGTGGAATCCGTCAGCACCGTCGTATCCCTGGTAGCCTGAAGCTGCTCTGTGGTGGCAGTTCTTTGCTGAGTTTGAAGCAAAGCCTGTTACGAAGCATGTGTTCTTCGGGTTCTGACCGAGGATATAAGCCATCTGGCCCTGGCACCAGTTTGTATAATTTCCTGCGTTGTGCTTTGTGCATACAAGAGCTGCCATCTGCATTGCACAGTTATATCGTGCACTGCCCCATTCGCTCATGCAAAGATATCCGCTGCCGCTGCACTGACCGCCGAGATATCCTGTAACTGCATCCCAGCTGCCTACGCCGATCTCAGCTGCGAGACAAGCAGCACCCATTTCAACGTTGTTCCAGCTGTGTACCCAGCCAATCTTCTTCTGGTTAGCCTGACAGTCATTCTTGTAACCGCCGTCCTTAGTAGCGATGTAGAGCCAGCCAGCTGCCCATGCAAGGTCATCGTTGAAGCTGTCTGACTTGTAGAAGCCTGTGCAGTCACCGTTTGAACAGCTTGGGTTTGCCTTAGCGTAGTTGTAGAGAGCCTTAGCGTACTTAAGGTCTTCCTTGTTACCGAAGTTTACGTAGCTGACTGCAAGAGCTGCAGCGTATTCAGCTGCGATTTCGCCTGAACCGTTTGATCTCCAGTCGCATCCGCCTCTGTCGCCCTGCTTTTCAGGAGCACCCCAGTAAGCGTGGTCTGTGTCGCCGAGACCCTTCTGGATACAGATCTTTGAAACGCTGTCGCCTGAAAGAACTGTAGCTTTTCTGAAGAAATCAGCAAAGTAATCATTGATTGTCTTGTAGTGAGCTGTTACACCGAGTCCGTCGAAAGCCTCCTTGAATTCGTAGTAGCTCCATCCGAGTGTTGAAGCTGCGTAGCCCTGTGGGAGACCGAACATTGCGTGGTCACCGGCATCGTGGAAACCGCCGTCAACTTCGTCGTTTGTGTGGCAGTTGCCTCTCCATTTCATAAGAGACTTAGATTCAACGTTCTTTCCGCACATGTTGGCATCGTAGAAGAAGAGTGATGCCTGAAGGAGCTTTGCGTAGTTGTCAGTGTCAGCAGCCTTAACTGTGTTTCCGCCGAAAACAGCACCTGTCTGTCCGAGACCTGAAACAGTGAGTGTAAGAGCAGCAACAGCTGCTATAGCCCTGCCTGTTAAATTTTTCTGAACCATTGGAAAAAATCATCCTTTCAAATTTTTAATTAAAATAAATGCAACTTATTTCAATCAATTCCATACGATACTATTATACACAAAAAAGAGTGGCTTGTGAATACTTTTTTTATAAACTTTGAAAAATTAATACTTTGTTCATAAAAATTCAGAAAATGCAATGAAAAAAGGTTCCCCATATATTGCGAATATGGGAAACCTTATAAAACATGCTTTATTTTTAAATAGTACAAGAATAATTTATTTTTCGTTTACTGTTAGCCGGCATGCAGTGAGCAAACATATCAAATGACCGGCAGAAATTTATGATCAGTAATCAGAAGATGCTGTCGTCACTTCAGTCTGCTGATTTTCGTTTTCGAAGATCTCGACATCGACTGTGTATTCACCGTAAGCCCATACGTTTTTGTATTTTGACGGCAGAAGCACCAGTGCCTTGTAGGTGTTTATTCCGGTGTTGAGTTTGCCGTTGCCTGAGACTGTACTCTTTGAAAGGTCTATTTCTACGGTAAGATTGTCCGCAGTAATTTTTTCAATGTCTTCCGCAGGTCCGATTATCGTGACATTGTCAAGACGCTGGGTGATGTGCTGCGCTACATATTTTGACTTGTAAGGATTTTTGATCGTAAAGCGTGAATCATCAATACTGTCGAAAGTCTTTTCAGCAAGTCCGGTACTGTCGAATTTCAGATAAGTTGAAACAACATTTGAGTCATTGTTCAGTTTCGGATAGCTTTCAAGCGCTTTCGTAAGATCGAATGATGCTGAGAAATCCTTGCCTATCGAACTGAGCGAAACGGATTCGTCGCTTGATACCGGAAGTGAATCGATGTCGTCAATAGACGGGTCGTCCGATGAAACGGTTATCGAAGGCGTGCTCAGTGAAAGTCTGTCAAGAATGAATTGTCTGTTAAAGTAGTCCGGAACATCAGTGATAATGTGACTGTACTGGATATCGAGGTTTTTGATGCTCGAGATATTTACCATGACGTTAAGCTCACTTTTGTTGATAGTGAACTGATTCTTCGACATGTAAGGCCTGATTATCTTGTTGATGTCTTCTCCGTTTTCGTTAAGGAAAGTAATGTTTCCGAGTGAAGCTGTGACCTGGAATGACCTTCTTGTGTCATAGGCTACGTTCTGAGTGATATTCAGCTCGCAGGAGCTTATCATATTTACGTAGGGTTCCGGTCCTGTTACGGAAATCGATTCACAGGTAAGACTTTTCAGCTTGTGACCCTCGGCAGCAGTGATGCCCGGAGCCTTTACCGTTACATCAAGTGTTTTGGTTATCTCTTTGTAAAAGTATACCTTCGCCTTGTTAAGGCTCGGTTCTTTCAGTTTATAGTCGCAGTCATAGCTGTTGTCGTCGGTTTTCTGCACGGTGAGTTTTGCAGTCACTGGCTGTTCACCACTGTAGTTGTCAGCGCTTACTTTTATATAGAACTTTTCCTTTGTCAGAAATCCGATATATTTTCTGTTGGCATCAACCCTTATGTCTGCATTCTGTACGTCGGCGTCGTAGATTTTGTATCCTTCTGCCTCGGCAGGAGTGCCGGCTATGCTGGCTTCGAAATCAACAGGAACGTCGTTTATAAATATGTGATCGTCAGGCCATTTCTGGGTGGTGATATATCCCCAGATGAAAACAGCGAGAAGAACAGAAATGACCAGCAGCACGGAATCTCTTTCAAGGGACCGTTCCACAAAGAGTTTGACTTTATTGAGTATGTTCTTCATTTTTTGTTTTTCCTCCGGCTTAACATAAGGAAATGCTTTTTGCTGTCGTCTTCTTCATCTGACTTGTCGTTGATAACGTGGTCGATCAGAAAGATGCTGAGCGATTTTGAGGAAAAGTTTCTGAAAAGCTTCCCGTTGCATGCCACTGAAATAGTGCCTGTTTCTTCGGAAACGACAACTATTACCGCGTCTGAATTTTCACTCATACCTATGGCAGCACGGTGACGCGATCCGAGTTTCTTGTCTATGAGTTCTTCACGTTCCGGCTTCGGAAGGTAACATGCCGCAGCAACTATCATGCCGTTTCTCATTATTACCGCACCGTCGTGAAGAGGTGTTTTAGGGTAGAAGATATTTCCGAGAAGTTCCTTGCTCGGAAGACATTCCATCATGGTTCCTGAACTGATTTCAAGTCCAAGCCTTGTCTTTCTTTCAAGAACTATAAGAGCACCGGTCTTGGTTGCAGAAAGCTCATCAACACTGTCACAGATCTCCTTAATTGCAGTCTCCCATCTGGCAACAAAATCATCGGGATGATTGTTGAAGAATGAAAGTTTTGAAACGCTGGTGCGTCCTACACGTTCAAGCGCACGGCGCATTTCCGGCTGGAACATTATCAGTATTGCTATAAATCCGTTATTGAGTATAACGGACAGCAGGAATTCCATTGCCTTGAATTTAAAAATGACACAGGTGAAGTACGCGAGCAGAAGAAATATGATACCTTTTGCAAGCTGCCCTGCTCGTGTTTCACGGATTATCTGTATTAACTTGAATATGATAAGCGAAAGAATGGCGATATCGAAAAAGTCGCCGACATTCATTGAGTTGAAAATACTCCATACAGAGCCAATCAGCCCGCTCAGATACAAATATTTCACATCCTATCTTTGCTGACGGGACAATGACAAAACAGTTCCCGTCTTAAGGAAACGCTGATTTATTCATAAATCAGCGCGGGGCATGGGACAAAGCCCGCAATCTCCACACCCGGAAATACGGCGGAGCCGTATTTCCGATTTGATCAGTGTTTCCTTATAAGTATACTATTATTTATTTTATCATATTTTCATAATTTTTCAATAGCTAATTAAAGAAGTTTTTTTAGTTTAAAAAAATATTTGCAATTCTATAGACTTATCCGCAAAAATATTATATAATAGAAAAGCATATGAATTACAGATGATGCTGTGAACGATCGGGCATATACTGTGATCAGAGCGTAATTCTGCTGTTTCCGGACACGATCTCAGCTGTTCCGGAAGTAACGGCTGATAATACACAACAGACAAAAGGAGTAAATAATAATGTCTTTTAATAAGAATATTTACAGGAAAGCTCTTGCTGCTGCAACGGCTCTTACAATGGCGTTTGCTGTAACTGCATGCGGAGAAGGCACATCATGGATCGCTAAATGTCAGGACGATACAATAAACTCCGGCATTTATATCTACTATCAGACAGAAGCTATGAGTGAGGCTACTTCAAAACTCACAAAGGAAAACCCTGATCTTGATACCAAGGATGAAAAGCTTCTTAAAACTCTTACTGTTGACGGAGTAAATGTTTCACAGTGGGTAAACGATAAGGCTTCAAAGCAGGTAAAGATATTTGCTGCTGTTGATCAGAAGTTTGAAGAACTCGGACTCGAGCTCACTGCAGAAGACAAGGACAACATCAAGAACATGTCCGAAACATTCTGGCAGTATTATTCAGGTATGTACGAAAAGAACGGTATCGGCAAGGAATCATTCGGCAAAATCGTTGAGCACGACTACAAGAGAAACAAGGTATTCCTCCACTACTACGGTGAAGGCGGCGAAAAGGAATGTGATGACGCACAGCTCGCTGCATATCTCGAAGGAAACTATTCAAGAGTAAAGTATATAAAGTTTGATCTTACAGATTCCGAAGGCAATGCGCTCGACAACGATGCAAAGGCTGAAGTAAAGAAGCTTGCTGAAGAATATAAGAAGAAGGCTGAATCAGGCAAAAACTTCGATGATCTTATCAAGGAGTACAATGATTACAAGGCAAAGCTTGCTGAAGAAAAAGAAAAGGAAAATGCTGAAGTTACAGGCGAAGCTACAGTAACAACAGCTGTTTCCGGTGAAGAAACAGAGAAGGAAGCAGAGGTTACTGAGACAGAAGATGCTGCAGTAACAGAAGCAGTTTCAGGCGATGAAGCAGCTGTTACAACAGCTGAAACAGAAGTTTCTGAAGAAGGCGAAACTACAGCAGCTGCTGATAAGAATGAAAATGAAGCTTCAGAAACAGAAGCCGCTTCCGGTGATGAGAAGCCTGCTGAAACCACAGTGGCTGTAACAGATGAAAACGGTGAACCGGCTGTTACTGAAGAAGCTTCAGATAAAGCGGATGAAGAAACAGAAGAAGATGCTGATCCGTACAAGAACGAATCTGTATTCAAGAAGGGTTCAGAAGACGACGGATACAACCCGTCAGAAAAAGTAAACAAGGCTGTTTTCAATGACTGCAAGGTAGGCGGTCCGGCTGTTCTGGTTGAAGATGATGAAAACAACGGCCTTTACCTTATCCAGCGCCTTGACATCACAGGAAGAGAAGATTACTTCGAAGGCGACCAGAGAACAAACATGCTTACAGAAATGTTCAAGGATGATTTCGACAACATGGCACTTGAATGGGCTGAATCTTTCGGTATCACATTCAATAATGCAGCTGTAAAGAGATACGATCCTTTCAACATCAAGTACGAATAATAACATAAATCAGCGTTTCCTAAGATACATATCACAGAGACAGTCACTCCGGCTGTCTCTTTTTTTACGCATAAACATATGCTTTTTTTGTAATATCCAATAAAAAGCTATTGAAAAAAGCACCGATAATTGTTATAATATAGTTTATATAAAAGGAAATAATAAATGCAGAATAACATGAAAACAGGTGAACTACATGAACGAAAAAATACAGATGCTTAAAGATAATATTGAAAAGTCTATCGTCGGCAAGGAAGACGTTATTGTAAAGGTGATAGCTGCACTTCTCTGTGAGGGACATCTTCTTATAGAAGACGTTCCGGGCGTGGGAAAGACACAGCTTATCTCATCCCTTGCAAAGTCTCTTGACGGAAAGTTCAACCGTGTGCAGATGACTCCGGATATCATGCCGTCCGATATAATCGGATTTTCCATGATAAATCAGAAAACCGGCGAACTTGAATACAGACCTGGTGCGGCCATGTGCAATTTTCTTCTGGCCGATGAAATAAACCGTGCCTCGCCGAAATCACAGTCAAGTCTTCTTGAGATAATGGAGGAAGGCCAGATAAGCCTTGACGGAAAGACACACGATCTTCCGAAGCCTTTCATGGTAATGGCGACCCAGAACCCGGTGGAAACCTACGGAACATATCATCTTCCTGAAGCGCAGATGGACCGCTTTTTCATGAAGATAAGCATGGGTTATCCTACTGCCGAGGAAGAAATAAAGATAATCGAAAGAACGGAATTCGGAAATCCTGTTGAGAACGTTGTCCGAGCTGTTATCTCTCTTGACGATATAGCAGATCTGCAGGAGCAGGTGAAGAATGTCCGTGTAATACCGTCAGTTAAAAAGTACATAACTGACATTGTACGTTCCACACGCGACAGCGAGATGGTCACTCTCGGAGTGAGCCCGCGCGGAAGTATCACTCTTTACAAGGCTTCCAAGGCTATCGCGTTCATTAACGGAAGAGATTACGTTACACCTGACGATGTCAAGTATATCGCTGAGTGCGTGCTTTCGCTGAGAGTCATTCTTTCAGTGAAGGGAAGGACGAAGTACGGTTCATCTGAAGGTTTCATAAGGAGGATCCTGGAAGAGACCCCTGTTCCGGCCGATGCCGCGAACTGACGGGCGGAGGTGACTCTTCTTTATGAAAGCAGTATTTTCATATATCATAGTTCTGCTGTCAGCAGCGGTTTACATGGTGCTTTTCGACCGTAATGCCGGCGGAATAATGACAGTGTTCCTCATTGTCGTGCCGCTTGTTTCAGTATTTCTCACGCTGTTTTCAAGGAAAAAAGTTAAGCTTGAAATTGACAGTGCAGATGATCTGGTGCGCAAGAACAGGGAGTGTACGGTAAAGGTGCGCGTCACCAAAAACACCATACTTCCGCTTCCGGTCATCAGCTTCGAATTCAGGGCGACCGAGCATTTCAGAAAGCCTGATTTCGATGTTTACAGATTCTCAATGTCCGAAAACAGAAATCTTGACTTCGACATAACAGTTTTCCCTGAGATCTGCGGCAAAGCCTCGGTCAGGATCGGCCATCCGTACATTACCGACTATCTCGGTATTTTCCGTTTTAAGATGGGCATACCGCCGGTCGAGCACGAAATAGATATTATTCCTGAAATACATGAGATAACGGACTGCTCCGAGGTACTCAGAAGTATTTCCGATACACTTCCGGACAATGACGACGACGAAACTGAAACATCCGCAGTGTACGGCAGGGCAGCGTTTCCCGGATACGGTTACAGAAACTATGTTCCGGGCGATTCCCTCAAGAAAGTAAACTGGAAGCTTTCATCAAAGAAAAATGAACTCTATGTCAGAATGGATGAAAGTGCTGGAATTACTCTTCCAAAGGTAATACTCGACCTCAGCACTCCGGAAACTGAAAGCGGAAAACGTCCGGGAATCGCAGATACAGGCCGTATTACGGAAGGAGCTCTGTCGATCCTTGACATGTGCGTCCGGAACGGCATCGAATGTACCTTCATCTGTCCGGGACGTGAAGAGGGCATTTCTGAAGATGTCGTTTCCCGTGAGGATGTCGAAAGGATCGCATGCGAAGTGATAAAGCATCTTGACACCGGAAACAGGCTCCCTGACTTAAGCTCGGCTCCCGGATCCAAGTCTTCCGACATGAACATAGTATGTACTCTCGGTGTTTATGACCGGCTGGCAGAGGAGGCCGGAAATTCAGTGCTGGCAGGAAATCATGTCAAGTTTGTTATTCCGGAAAACCTTTATAAAGATGACAGCATACCTGTGCCGGAACTTTGGCTTCTCGATGAGAACTGGCAGCTGACAAGGACTGTCTGACGGAGGTGGGCAAATGATAAAATTTTATAAGGAAGGCGTACTTAAAAATATTGTCCCTCTCATTCTCTGCGTTTCGATCGTAACGAGCTGTATGTATGTCTACAGCAGGGATACACTTGCCCTGCTTACACTTCTTACGATAATTATACAGGCTACAGTATTTTCATTCTACACATATATTTCCGGCAAATCAATGATACTGAGGTTCATTTCCATTCTCGGTTCGTTTTTTGCCATAGGTGCTCTTGTAAGCATAGCGGTGAAGACCGGAAACAACCAGAGCACAGTCGATTATTTTGTATGGTTCCTGTCGCCTCAGTCACTTGTTGAGTTTTCTCCTGCATATGTTGCGGCGACATTTATAATAATCAATTTCTTTATTGCGTCAACAGTATATTATTTTTCAGCAGTGCGGTACAGAATATCGATGACGTTCCTTATAACGCTCATTCCTTTTGCAGTATACAGAAAGGAAACAGCGCAGGTGCCGATGTTCTTTGCACTGCTTCTGCTTGTGATGTACATGGCTCTTATGATCCACTGCCGTCAGATAAACACAAAACCGCGGCACAGAATGATCGTTGAAAAGGGCTACAAGAGATCGATGATCGTGTTTCTCGCATTCACAGCGTTTCTGGCGCTCGTTATCCCGAAACCTCAGCTTGACATCGATAACTCCTGGGTAGATACGGTTTTCGAATCACAGAGATTTACAGAGTACATGCTCCACCGTCTCGGTATCGTTTCAGAAACCGCTTCCTCTTCACTTGCCTATACGGGCAATGCAAACGTCAAGCTCTTTGAGTTTGTTACCAATGAGGAACCGGTAAACCTTAAGTCCCAGACCTATAGTCTCTACAACTTCGACAAAAACCTGTGGAGAACCATGGAGAATGAAACCAAAGGAGTGAAGCTGAACACAACGGATGCCGAACTTCTTGATCCTGCGAAGTTCTATTCCGCTGTTGCGAAAGCAGCAGAACTTGACAGCAAGTGGGCCGAAGAATACGGACTTGAAGATCTTGCTCCTGAACTTAAGGAGTCGTATGTCAGAGCAGTAACGCTTCTGTCCACAAGAGTCAATTCACGTTTCTGCTACAGTCCGGTCCTTGCTTTTTCAGTGTCTGTTGTAAGCGCAGGACGAGGCGATGTTTTCAGGACAGAACAGGGAATGCTCTATTCATCTGATTCAAATAATCCGAATTATTCGTTAAGATATTATTCAGACAGTTCATTAAGGGAGAAAAATCTTCAGAAAATAGTAAATTCCGTAAACTATAATACGTTTCCGAAGTTTTTAAGTGAAGTTTTAAGGATCCTCTCAGATAACGGTATTTCGGAATACAATGAAGTTATAAGTGCATATGTCGATGATTATCTCAGTGCAATGGAATACTTTAACGAGACAGAAACAGAAATGCCTGAATCGCTTTACAGTATCACCGAGAACGTCATCCGCAGGTGTGATTCAGACTACGAAAAGGCTTTAGCTATAGAATCATATTTCAGAACGAATGATTTCAGGTACAGCCTTACTTACAGAAAGCCTGACGGCTACAACATGGAATACTTCCTCACTGAAGGGAAGACGGGTCTCTGTTCCGACTACGCCACAGCAATGGTGCTTATGGCGAGAGCGGCAGGCATACCGGCAAGATATGCCGAGGGACTTCATCTGCATGATCCGTACAGCGAAGCAACTCTTCCGGCCATGAGCGGTTCTTCCGGAAATCTTCCGGGACTTTATATCTCAGTTACTGACAGTGATCTTCACGCATTTCCTGAGCTCTATATCTCAGGATACGGCTGGAAATCATTTGAACCGACACAGTTAGCCGAAACCGTTGAGGAATCTTCATTCGACTACAGAATGTCAGTGGTTATGGGTGTTATTGCTCTGCTGCTGATAATCTTTGTTCTGTTCTTTGACAGAAAAATAAGACCGTATTTTTCAGAAAAGATATTTTTCCACAGGCTGAAAAATGCTTCCGATGAAAAGTCGGTCAGCATGATAGTTTCAAGAATAAGAAAGAAACTCGGACTTGCCGAAAGCATGACGTCTGCTGAAACGGGAAAATATGTTCTTGAAGTATACGGAACAGATATGTCCGCAACAGTTGAAGACCACGATGCTGCAGTATACGGCGGAAAAAAGGTCGGCGAAGGAGCAAAGGCGGCTGCACTGGAAGTGTACGACAGACTTACGGAACTCATGAAGGAACAGAAAAAATCCAGAAACAGAAAGGCAGAAAAATGAAGGAAACCGAATATAAATTTCTTGTGGACAGAAAAAAATTCTACGAGATAATGCAGCTTATAAAGGACCGCTACACCGATGCGGAATACAAGGATGTCATTCAGATAAACTACTATTATGATACTGATGACAACTATCTGCTTTCGAATCACACCACACTCAGGGCAAGACAGACAGAAAACAGCCTGCGTCTTGAACTCAAGGAATCACAGCAGCTTACGGGAAATGACTATTCCACTGCAAATGAAACATGCATGGATATTGAAAGACTGAAGAGCGATATTACGCTGGAAAGCGGAAAATACGCATGGATACCTTTTTCACTTCAGGGAGAACTGATAACTCACAGGACCAGCATTCGTCCTTCCGATTCACTTTCCATTGATTTTGACGTTAATTTCTATCTTGGAAAATGTGATTACGAGATCGAAATGGAATTCAAGGATATGGCTGAAAAGGGTACAAAGGTGCTTGTCGATAAGCTGGAACTTATGAAGTACATCAACACTGTCGGCGGCAAGGCACGCAGATTCTTTCTTTACAAAGCGGAGACACTATGAACGATAGACTACCCTATCTCAGAGAAAAAACCAACAGACTTTCCACCTTCCCCGGCGTCTATAAAATGAAAAACAAGGCCGGTGAGATCATCTACATCGGCAAGGCGAAGAATCTTAAAAACCGTGTTACCAGTTATTTCAGACAGTCGGCCGACCACACGCCGAAGGTGGCAAAGATGGTGGAAAACGTCTTTGACTATGATTTTATAGTAACTGACACTGAGTACGAGGCACTTGTGCTCGAGTGCAGTCTTATCAAGCAGCACAAGCCCAAGTACAACATTCTTCTGAAGGATGACAAGGGCTATCACTAAGAAATTTCCGTGCACCACTCCGGCAAACAAACGTCCGTGCCTGAATTATCACATAAAACAGTGTATGGGAGTATGTATGGGGAAAATATCTGCCGAAGACTACGGACAGATCATAAACGAAGCACTGAACTACATAAAGACGGGCAGCCGTGATTCAGTGGAAAAGCTTCAGAAGGAAATGGAGCAGGCGGCTGAAAATCTGGAATTTGAAAAGGCTGCCGTTCTGCGTGACCGCATAAACAACATAACCAGAGCTTCGCAGACTCAGAAGATATTCGATCCTGACATAGACAACACGGACATTATTGCGTCTGTAAGCGATCCGGACGGCACATGCGTTTCCGTTATAGTCTACAGGAACGGAAAACTTGTGGATAAAAACTCCTACTTTTTTGAAGGCGCGGAAAATGACAGCTCGCTTTACACTGACTTTATCATGCAGTACTATTCAAGCGGTCATGACATTCCGGAAAAGATATTTACCGAGTACATGTGTGATGACGCTGACATTATCTCCGGAATACTGAAGGAACAGTCCAGCCATGCCGTACACGTAAATTTCAGGCAGAAGGGCAGCATGATGAAGTACATCATGCTTGCGAGAAACAATGCCAGCGAATTTCTTTCCGTCAGGGCGGGAAGAACGGGAAAGGAACTTATTGCTCTCGAACAGCTTTCAAAGCTTCTCGGACTTCCGAAACCGCCTGAATACATTGAAGCCTACGATATTTCTAACCTTGGTTCATCAGCAATGTGCGCCAGCATGGTGGTTTTTGAAAACGGCCGACCTCTTAAAAAGAGATACAAGCGTTTTTCCATAAAAAACGTTGCCATACAGAACGACTACGCCTGTATGCATGAGGTGCTTGAAAGAAGATTCACACATTTTTTAGATGAAAATGAAACCGATGAAGGTTTCAGAAAAAAGCCTGATCTGGTGTTCCTTGACGGAGGAAAGGGACAGGTCAATGCCGTTGAGCCTTACTTAAGGCAGATGGGGATCGACGTTCCGGTTTTCGGTATAGTAAAGGACAACAAGCACCGCACAAGGGCGATTTCGACCGGAGGCGAGGAGATATCCGTTTCAAGCCTTAAGTCAGCGTTTACGCTTCTCACGGCCATACAGGATGAAATGCACCGTGTGGCGATCACCTATCAGAAAAAGCTTCATTCAAAGATCACCTTCGATTCCCGTCTGACATCGGTAAAGGGAATCGGTGAAAAGAAGGCGGCAAAGCTTATGGCTCATTTCCGCACAGTTGAAGCCATAGGAAAGGCAGAACCGGAGGAAGTAAGCCGCATCGCCGGCATATCCGCAGAAACGGCAGCGGAACTGATACTGAAGTTAAGCCAGTAAAATGCAGATTTATTCATTGCTATAGACATTGTAAAAAAAATGTAGTATAATAATTATTATTAATTTATTTAAGTTTAAGGAGCGGTCTCATTATGCGTATAATTGCAGGTACTGCAAGAGGGAGAAAACTAAGAACACTTGAAGGCAGTGACGTAAGGCCGACAACTGATAAGGTAAAGGAAGCCATGTTTTCTGCTGTTCAGTTTCAGATCCCGGGCGCGACAGTACTTGATCTTTTCGGAGGCAGCGGCCAGCTTGGTATCGAAGCTCTGAGCCGTGGTGCTGAAAAGGTCGTTTTCGTTGACAAATCAAAAGCTTCAGTGAACATCATCACTGAAAACATTGAGACTGCTGAATTTACAGATAAAAGCAGGGTAGTGTTCATGGATTCTCTTGACTTTCTTAAAAGCGACAGAACCATGTACGATCTGGCCTTTCTTGATCCGCCGTATAATATGGGAATACTTGAAAAGGCGCTTCCTCTTCTTGCAGAACGTATGAATGAAGGCGGAAGAGTAATATGTGAACATGAACAGCGGCTTGAACTTCCTGAGAAAATTGGTCCGCTGGTCTTGAAAAAAAAATATAAGTATGGTAAAATAGAAATAAGTCAGTTTATCCATGCAGGAGTCTGATGTTATTTTTTAGAAACAAGAGGTGTTTCAGAGGTGAGAAGGATAGCAGTCTGCCCGGGTAGTTTTGATCCGGTGACATTTGGCCACATCGACATTTTCACCCGTGCGTCCACGCTGTTTGACAAGGTCATAATTCTTGTATCGACGAACCTTTCAAAGCAGCCGCTTTTTACGCCGACCGAGAGGATCAAGATGATAATGGATGTTACTTCCGGAATGGATAATGTCGTTATCGATATTCTTGACGGACTTCTGGCAGATTATGTCCGTGAAGTCGGAGCCTGCGCGATAGTAAAGGGACTCAGGGCGGTCAGTGACTTTGAGTATGAGTTTCAGATGGCTCTTGCCAATAAAAAGCTTTATCCGGACGCTGAAACAGTGTTCCTTACAACAAGTACCGAAAACATGTACCTCAGTTCAAGTGTAGTTAAACAGATCGCTGCCTTCGGCGGTGACATAAGCAGCTTCGTTCCTGATGTTATCAGAGAAAGCATTGTGAACAGGATAACAGGTGTTAAATGATCTTCTGAAAGTCTGAATTTCAGCGTCAGGGGTTATTATATATATATTTATTATTTCATTTCATGATGAAAGGAGAGAACCACGGTTTGCCCGCGGTGACTTGCATATGAACAATATAGACGAGATACTTGAGCAGATGGAGGAATTGCTTGATAAATCTGCACTTATGCCATTTTCACAGAATAAGATGATCATTGACTCGGAGCGTCTCAGAGAACTTATCGACGATATAAGACTCAATATTCCTCAGGAGATCAAGCGTGCAAAGCTCATAGATTTTGACTGTGAAAGAATAATAAAGGAAGCTGAACAGAAGGCTGAGCAGATAGTTCAGCAGGCTGAGGAAAGAGCAAAGGCTCTTGTTTCCGGAGATACTATCGTCAAGGAGGCAAAGCAGAGAGCTGCCGAGATAGTTTCACAGGCTCAGGCACGTTCAAAGGAGATCAGAAGTGCCACAAGCAGCTATGTTGATAATATGCTCCACGATGCTGAAATGTACTTTACAAAGGGACTTCAGGACGTAAAGAGAACTACCCAGGAAATAAACAAGGTAAAAGGCGGCAAGAACACAGCCGACGGCCAGAATCCGCAGTGATCCTGTGCACATACGTGATTACATAGATATAATAATGATCCCGGTAAGATGGTAACCTTACCGGGATTTTTGTCGTTCACATTATCTTTATGGATTTTTGAACTGGCATATGGTACAAAACTGACCTTCAATACTCAGAACGATGAAATAGAACAGCTTCAGATGTACGGACTTATCAGGAATGATAATAACTCTGTCAGAGTGTCGAACCGCATACTCGAAACGATGGAACTTCTTCAGGTGACGATGTTACTGAAATCTGTACTATAGCCGGTTATAGATAAAATCTATATATAAGTATAAATTATAAGTAAGACCAAACCTATTGACTTGATAGATTAAATATGATAATCTTAATACATACCATTTATATAGAAAAAATATGAAAGAAATATCAGAAAGAAGTTTTAGTATGAAAAAAAGAACATTATCA
>CADAPI010000008.1 GCA_902789705.1 uncultured Ruminococcus sp. | reverse complement strand
AACTTTAAATGAACTGTGCCTTAAGATAACATGCACAGGCGGAAATGACTATGTTTTTACAAAAGCCGGAGCATTCATCGGCGGTGAATGCCAGGGCGCAAAGAACTATAAATTCACAAAGGTAATGCTCGGACCTGAGGCAAACGCAGGACGTGCAGTGCTCAACCAGCTCGTAAGACGTATTTCAGGCGAGAACCTGCCTCTTATGCGTGTCGATTTCGGCGGTGACAGCGTTACTTACTATGCGAACAGACAGCAGCACGTTGTCGTGTACAAGCTCGATCAGGGCGAAAAGATATCTGTGGAGAGCGAAAATATCCTCGCTTTCACAAAGGACTGACAAAGGACTGCCAGTACGGTGTCCGCTTCCTCGGACAGGGCGTCGTCTCACAGAAGGGTCTTGCAACATCAACACTTACCGGTCAGGGTCCGAACGCATATGTTGCCATTATAGTGGACGGAAACCCGCTGGTACTCAGCAATGTCGCAAGCGGCTCAACAATTGAAGCTGACCCGGATGCCGTAGTCTGCTGGATAGGTGCCGACCCTGAGATGAGAACAGACATTTCATGGCGCAACTTCATCGGCCAGTCAAGCGGTGAATCATACATGTTCGAATGGAGCTACCACACTCCTGCAACTGTTATCATCCAGCCTGATGAACGTACATCAGGGCTCGACGTATCTGTAGACGGTTCTGCTACAGGATCACGTCCTTCAGCACAGCGCAGCATGTGGTGATCGTTCATAAAACACACGGAATACAGAAAAATCAGCATAGCCTCACCCGCGTAAAAATACGCCGGTGAGGCTATGCTGATCTGTTTTTATTATGGAAACGCTGATCTATTCATAAATCAGCGTGGGGCACGGGGCGAAGCCCCGCGATCTCCCCACCCGGAAATACGGCGAAGCCGTATTTCCGATTTAATCAGTGTTCCCTTATATTCAGACTTCATTTTTTGTGATAGATCCGCACTTACAGTTCCTTGTATATTTCATCAAAGCGTTCCCGGTCAATGATATACACATCGCGCTGATCATCCATACGGACAACCAGATAGTCTCCCACCATTCCGGAAATGTAGTTCTTGCTGTCCCAGATAGTGTAAAGCTTTGTGTTCCGGTCAAGCCTGCGTGCGTAAACCTTCGCGCCGCCGCGCGATCTGCAGCATGAGAAACAGAGCTTGTGCGGTTCCCGCGGTTCCCTGTCAAAGCATATGGCATGCGGATGATAGTCAGCACGCACATCGAACACGCCTTCAGTGACCTCATAGGTACTGTCAAATTTGGCTTTGTCTATAAGATAAGCACTTCCCCGTGAGTCTGTCATTATGATGAGATCATCCGACGCACGGACTTTAAAGTCCGCTTCGACCGATCTTACGCGGAACGAAGCACCGTATCCGAATATACTGTCGCTTGTAACAAAGCCCATTATCTGCGGCTTCTTGACAAATATCTTCATTCTGTCAGGATCAACGGTGTACTCCTCGGCTCTGATGATATCGAAATTCTCGTAGTACATCGTAACACGCTTTATAAGGAAATCAACGATGGAATCAGGATCTGCGTCAGGCATTTTATCAAGCGAGATAAATCCGCCTGCCTTCTGGCGGTGTCCGCCGCCCGAGCCTATGCCCTCGGTTATGAACCTTGTAAGTTCGACCGCATTGATATCGTTTATACAGCTGCGCACTGATATTCTTATTCCTCCGGAAACGAAACAGCACACTACACTCACATTTATGGTATCCACCTGAATAATAAGGTCGTTTACATAGCCGAGAATGTTTGGATCGCACTTGGCGGCACAGGTAACTGCAAAATGATGTTCCCGGTCATTGTTTATGCTGTTGAGTGCCTCGCCTGCTATCTGGATCTCACGCAGCGAGAGCACTGAATTCGTGAGAAGAGGTATGAGTTCCGGTCAGCCGGATGGCTCACTTCAGACATGCTGTTGGCATCTGTGTACAGACCATAGTACAGAGCTGTTGCAAGGTCAGGAACGCTGTTGTAGTCGAAACCGGATTCACGGAGCATGACTGCGATTATCGAGGAACAGCTTGCATATTCAGGTCTTATCTCATAAAGCTCCGAACTGTTGCGCGAGGAAACGTGATGGTCGATGGCAGCGTAGGTACCCGCCTTAAAGTCAGTGACATTTCTTTCTCCGTGGACACAGTCCGCCGTAATAAGGAGCTCCGGTTCGTACTCCTGCTCTTTCATGTATTCAACGGGGATCCCCAGGCGTTCTATCATAATAAGCAGATTTGGCTTTCTTATATCATGAATACCGCTGTATATCAGCCTTACCTTTTTGCCGTGGCTTTTCATAAAGCAGTATATACCGAATCCGGATGCTATTGAATCCGGATCAGGATAATCGTGACACTGTATAAGTATATCATTATATACAAGCAGATCCTGAAGCTTCATACACATTGCTCCTTTCACGGAATGGATCTTATAGCGATACCATAGAATGCGGAACCTTTACTGATGTGACGATGAAATTGCTCTGATTTATAAATTAATCAACGTTTCCCAGTTCTCTGAAAACCATGCCGAGAAACGAAATAATATCTTCCGGAAGCATGCTGAACTCAGAAAGATGTTCTGCAGCAAGATCACCCGCCCTGCCGTGTATCCATACTGCCGATACCGCCAGGTCAAACAGGGACGCTGCTCCGCGGTTCTGCGCTGCAAAGGAGGCTGCAATACCGGCAAGGACATCGCCGCTGCCTCCCGTGCTCATTCCCGGATTGCCTGTCGGGTTTTCAAAAACTCTGTTTCCGGAAGCTGTGAGTGTGCCCGCTCCCTTAAGAACCGTTATAACTTCCGGAAAACGTTCCGTAAATCTGCTGACCGTCTTCATTCTGTCAGACTGTATTTCCTTTGTGCTGCATCCTGCAAGTCTTCCTGCCTCAGCCGGATGAGGAGTTATTATCACCTGATGAGATGCCCTGCAGAGGATCTCAGGATCATCAGCAATACAGTTAAGTCCGTCAGCATCGATAACAAGCGGACATTTTACTGCAGGTATCAGACGGCGCACAAGAGCTTTGGTGCTTTCCGTGCATCCGAGACCGCAGCCTATAAGCACCGCATCGGATTTTTCTGAAGCGTTGACAAGCATCTCTGCGTTTTCTTCTGTATAGTACCCGTCCTTATCACATTTCACCGGAATATATACAGGTTCAGGAAATGAAGCAGCCATTGTACCGATGTATTCCGGAACAGCACACTGCTTAAGAAGTCCGAGTCCTGACCTGAGAGCAGCCTTTCCTGAAAGCACTGCTGCTCCGGGCATATTTCTGCAGCCTGTAACGCTTAACAGAGTTCCGTAAGTTCCCTTGTGCGAATCTTTGCTGCGACGGACAAGATGACTTTTTACAAAGTCTGCATCTGTCACAGCAAAGAACTGATCATTTACAGACTGTTCCGCCATTATTCTTCTTCAGCTTCCTCCAGATCGATGACGTCTTCAAAATCGTCATCTTTCATAACTGCAGCTTTCTTCGCCTGGCGTTTCTTTACCTTAGCCTGCTTTTCAGGCTTTTCCTTCTTTTCACCGCCGTTTACAAGGCCTGAGAATTTATCTATAATATCCGGCAGTGTTGAGATCATTGCATTTTCCTTGGTTGCATTGACTGACATCTGGAGAAGCTTTACTTCCCCGTTCGGTGAAACGCAGATAAATGCAAGAGGCTGAACAGATACACCTGCACCGGCAGCGCCTCCGAAGAGTTCCTTAGGCTGCTTTGAAGGGAGGTCAGAACCGCCTGAAGCGAAACCGAATGTTACCTTTGATACAGGAATGATAGTTGCGCCTTCCGATGTTTCGATAGGATTGCCGATTATAGTGTTTACATCTATCATTTCTCTGATCTTGTCAATGGCTGTACCCATTAAATTATTTACCGGATGATTTTCCATATTTCTTTTCTCCTTTGAAACTGTATTATTTGTTTTTTCCTTATCCTTTTCTTTTAATATCTGAAGCTTGATAAAGCTGATCAGTATTCCTATACCGGCTATAAGTACCGAGCCGGGCTTCAGCTTAAGTTTTGTGCTGAAATCATAAACGCTGTTTTTGCTGCTTTCATTGTACTTAAGTCCTATGTTTACATGATCTATGTCCGTTTTAAAATACGATGAAACAAACGCAAGTATGTTATAGACGCCGGCACTGAGCACGCCGTAATTTACTGCACAGGAAAAAGCGTCCTCATCTGCCACCAGGCAGTCCACGCAGACGCGCGATACTTTTATTTTACGAGTAAGTCCGAGAATATCATTCAAAGACGATTTTATAAAATCGACCACAGCAGCAAAATTTTCAAGATATTCTTTTATTACCGATTTCTTTTTCTTCTTTGTTTTTTTACTGTTTTTCTCTTTTCCGTCCTCTTCATTTTTCTCGCTTTCTGCTTTTTTCTTCTTTTTCTTTGCCTTCTTTTCTTTCTTCTCCTTTTTCTTCTTCGGTCTGTCAGAAGAAAGGATCTCGATGAAAAGATACTTTACACTGTAGCTGAACTCTCCGCCTATGTACCTTAGGTCCACACAGGCGCAGATATTGAAAAGCAGAGCGAAAACAAGGAGGATCACAATCAGAACAAGCAATTAATGATCACCCCGTTTATTCTTCACCTTCCGGCAGCGGAAGCTGATCGGACTGCATCGCCTTGAGCGGAGGAAGTTCATCGAGTGAAGCGAGGCTGAAACACCTCAGAAAATTCCTCGTGGTTCTGTAGGAGATCGGTCTTCCCGGAACGTCGAGACGTCCCGCTTCCTCAATAAGTCCCTTTTCGGCAAGCTTCTGCATTACAGCAGAACTGTCAACGCCTCGTACCGCATCTACAAAGCTCTTGGTAACAGGCTGGTTGTACGCCACCACTGCAAGCGTCTCCATCGAAGCAGTTGACAGAGCAGCATTTCGTCCTGTCTCAAACACCTTCTTGACCGCCGGTGCATATTCAAGCCTTGTGGCAAGCTGATAGGAATCACCGAGCTTAAGCACCTGAAGTGCAGAACCCGTTTCATCATAGCGGTCATTGAGAAGCGTTATTATTTTTTCAAGTGAATCCTGATCGATGCCGCTTCCTTCAGAAAGCACGGCCTTTGGAACAGGTTCACCGTATGCAAACAGAATAGCCTCGACTGCTGAAATATTCTCAACAAAGCTCATTATGAACTTTTCCTCTCTTTTCGTTTTCCTATAAATGTGATGGTAGTGTTATCATCACTTATGTAGATACGTCCCGACTTTGTAAGTTCAAGAACGGCAAGAAACGTTGCCACTCGTTCGGAACGGTCCGTAACACCGTCATAAAGGCCTTCCATATCAGCCGTACCGGTTTTGTAAAGCTGTTTGAGAATGCTTATTACCTTGGTGGTAACGGAATACATCTTGTGCTTGACGATGACTCTGAATCTTTCATCAGGTCCCTGATCACGCACCGGGATCTTTTTAACGTGCATGCCAAGGAAGGCATCGCGAAGCACAGTTGCCTCGTGTACACGCTGATAATCGGATTCTGCTTTGATAACGGCCTGTTTCCTTACAAACATGTCGCCGCCGCAGTAGAGTTCCGCAAGCGCAGCTGCCGCCTTTTTACACAGCGCATATTCAATAAGAGCCCCCTGAAGTGCCTTTTTCTCCTCTTCCTCTTCTTCCGGAGCCGGAAGAAGGGCAAGTGTCTTGATGTAAATGAGTCTGGCAGCCATTTCAAGAAATTCGCCGGCCAGTTCAAGATCATGTTCAGCGCACTGATCAAGATAAAGCAGATACTGTTCCAGAAGTTTTGAGATCTCAATATCATTTATATTGAGCTTGTGCTTTACAACAAGATGAAGAAGAAGATCCAGCGGCCCTTCAAAAATCTCCAGTTTAAATGAAAGCTTTTCCATAATCAAAATTACCTGAAAAACAGCGAGCAGATAAGATCGGAGATATTAAGCAGGAAGTAAGCAACATACTGTACAGCAATTCCTATAATGCCTCTTAACGGTCCGAACAGTATGAGCAGTATAAGTCCGAGCGAAATGTAACGAAGGTAAGGTGAGATCTTCCACAGGAACTTCGCAGGAAGGAACTGCATGAGTATGTCGCCGCCGTCAAATCCCGGGACCGGAAGCAGAAGAAACAGTGCCAGATTAAGATTAAGTATCATAATATAGCTTATTATCTGTAATGCAGTGGAGCCCCATTTGAGATAGCCTGCCAGTACATAAAGGAACGACATTATGAAAGCAAAGAGAAGGTTGGAAACAGGACCTGCAAGTGAAACTGCCAGCATACCGAGTTTTTTGTTCTTACATTTAAAGTTGGACGGATTGATCGTAGCGGAACGGCCCCATCCGAATCCTATCAGTATCATGAACACAATACCGAAAAGATCAGCATGAGCAAAAGGATTGAGGGTCAGTTTTCCTTCCTTTTCAGGGGTGTCATCACCGAGCTTTACAGCCATCCAGTTTCTTGCATACTGTCTTACCGGAAACACCGTGAACACCATAAGTGCTCCTACAGCAATACGCATTATACTAAAATCTTGCATAGATGTACGTAACTCCTTTTTATTGATATACACACTTCTATTTTACTTTAATTTCGTTAAAAAATCAAGGGAAATACCTGTTTATTCCATACTTTGAAGGCAAAAAAAATTCACTCTTCTGATTTCAGAAGAGTGAATCAATTTGTTCAGTTATTCTGGTAATCAATCAGACTGCGCGAGTCACCTTGCCGGAACGCAGACATCTTGAGCATACATATATATGACAAGGAGTACCATTAACAATTGCCTTAACACGTTTTACGTTTGGCTTCCATGTTCTGTTTGTACGTCTGTGTGAGTGAGAAACCTTGATACCAAAAGTAACGCCCTTTCCGCAGATTTCACATTTTGCCATTTTGCGCACCTCCTTAAACAAATCTTGATGCTTCCGATGAAACATCAGCGTTGCTGAAAACTCAATACATTTTCAACATTCCCAAAACATATAGAGTTTTCAGGAACGCTTTGATAATTATATCATATTTCAGATTAAATTGCAAGAGTTTTTTCAAAGTTTTTTAGCAGTTCCTTACCTTTTCAGAAAAGGCAGGATATGCATCACTCTGCGGTGATTTACTGATCCTTCACTGCTTTTCCGGAACGGCTATAAGGAACTTGATTTTTATTCCCTCATCCGAGAACATCTTTTCATGCTCAGTTACGGTGTTTTCTTCAAATCCGCTTTCGTGAAGATCATAAGTGATGTATTTTATGCTGTAGCCTGTTTCCTTAAAATATTCAAGAGAATCAGCAAAAAGCTCATCGTCATCAGTCTTGAACCAGAGTTCGCCGCCTTCGTTAAAGTAAGTCTTGTAACGCAGAAGCTTTTTCGGGTAAGTGAGTCGTCTTTTGTTGTGCTTGCCGCGCGGCCAGGGATTGCAGAAATTGATGTAAATGCGATCGATCTTATCGTTCTCGTCAAACACTTCATCAATGTTCTCTATGTTGTGTACCAGAAGCTTTACATTTTCGATTTTTTCGATTCCCGCCTTCTCAAACTCGGCAACAGTCTTTCTTCTGGCATAGGCAGCCATCTCGCTTTTGATGTCGATGGCTACATAGTTTATATCCTGATTAGCGGCAGATACCTGTGAAATGAATCCGCCCTTGCCGCAGCCAAGTTCAACATAAAGCGGCTGATCCTTGGCAAAACTCTGTCTCCACTTTCCCTTAAGCTCACCCGGATCCTTTACACAGAATTCGCAGGCTTCAAGTTCAGGTCTTGCCCATGGTTTTCTTCTGATCCTCATTATTATTTCATGCCTTTCAGTTTTTGTCGTCAGTTCCCGCAGCAGGAACTGATTCGATCAGTAATCTTGTGTTTTCGTATTTCTCATCATAGTCTTCAGGACGGAATTTATTGCTTATCCTGCTTTTTATGACTTTGAATGTACGTGTGTAATTAAGTGGTTTCATTGTCGGGAACGCTCTTACGATACGTGATGTCTTTATCTGCTCGGAAAGCTTTTCGTACTTAGCATTCAAAACAAGAACTTCATCTGAAATGTTTTCACCAAGTGCTATCGACTTGTCGTGAAGCAGAGTGGCTATGTAGTCTATCTGTTTGAGTCTCATGTTGAACTGACGGATATCACTCAGTGTTGCGATTATATCGATAATTATAACCACCATTACTATGGCTGCAAAAATATTTCCGCCAAGGTAAGGGATCTTTGCCACCAGCTTTTCAATAAGCGGCTGCATTACACAGATGACGAGCACTGAGCCCACGCCCCAGAGCAGTGAGATACGCAGACAGATGAATCCGCGGTAATTGAATTTTTCTTCGGAATAATCCCACCATTTAGCGTGAAACAGCTTTTCCATCAGCACCCCGACAAACAGCTCGAAGCTGGTACATATGGCTACCGACAGAAGATACAGAATAAGAATGTTACCCTTAAGAGGTGCAAGTACATGCGTGATTATTATAACGCCGAATCCGTATATAGGACAGATCGGTCCGTTGAGAAAGCCTCTGTTTTCAAACCCTCCGGTCTCAAGTGTACGGTCTACAACTTCAAGAAACCAGCCGAATACTGACCACCATAAAAAATAAAAATACAGTTCAAATACTGTATTATCCAGGAAGCCTACATAAAAATGCTGCATATCCTGTCCCCCTTATTCAAATAAATTTTATGGGAAACGCTTATTCTATTATACTTGAAACACCTGTCATTTGTCAAGAAAAAACAAAACGGATACGAAGCGGGAACTCCGTATCCGTAAATGATCGTTTTATATAAGACCGAAGAAGATTACTTAGTCATGCTTGCAACTTCAGCTGCGAAATCGTCAACCTTCTTTTCGATGCCTTCGCCGCGTTCGTAACGTACACAGTCAACAACCTTGATTGTGCCGCCGAGCTTCTTAGCTTCTGCATCAACGTAGCCCTGAACTGAGAGCTTGTCATCCTTAACGAATGCCTGTTCGAGGAGGCAGTTTTCCTTGAAGAACTTTTCTACCTTACCGTCGATGATCTTGTCCTTAACCTGATCAGGCTTGTTAGCCATCTTAGGATCTTCAGACATCTGGATCTTCATGATCTTTCTTTCGTTTTCGATTACGTCAGCAGGAACATTTTCTCTTGTAACGTATGCAGCGCCGAGAGCAGCACTCTGCATAGCAACGTCCTTACCGATAACTGCAACTGCATCTGCAGGGAGTTCTGTTTCCATCTTAACAAGAACACCGATGCTGCCGCCGTTGTGGATGTATGAAGCGAGCTTGCCTTCGAATCTTACGAAACGACGGATAACGATGTTTTCTCTGATCTTCATACCAGCGAGTTCTGTAAGAACATCATCAACTGTCTTGTCGCTGCCGCTGAGCTTTGAAGCCTTGAGTGCGTCAACGTCTGCAGGATTTGTTTCGATTATTGTATTGGCAACTGCAGCAACGAAGTCTCTGATGTCAGGAGTGTTAGCTGCAAAGTCAGTTTCTGTGTTTACTTCAACGAGAACACCAACGTTGTCCTTAACGATAGCTGTTACAACACCTTCAGCAGCTGCTCTGCCGCTCTTCTTAGCCTGTGTTGCAAGACCTTTTTCTCTGAGGAATTCGATAGCCTTTTCTCTGTCGCCGTCGTTAGCTTCAAGAGCCTTCTTACAGTCCATCATACCAACGCCTGTAGCGCTCATAAGTTCTTTGATTTCTGCAACGGATGCCTTACCCATTGTTATTACCTCCAGTATTGATTATTTACAGTAGAAAACCCGAATTTCAGATATTCTCCATATTTACAGGACTTAAACTGCCATTCGGGTTTTTATTTTTATGTTAAACTTGAATTATTCAGCAGCTTCTTCAGTTGCTTCTTCTGCAGCTTCAGCTGACTGTTCGCCCTGTCTGCCTTCGATGATAGCGTCAGCCATTGCACCAGCGATGAGCTTTACTGCTCTGATAGCGTCGTCGTTACCAGGGATAACGTAGTCAACTTCATCAGGATCACAGTTTGTGTCAACGATAGCAACGATCGGGATGTTGAGCTTCTTAGCTTCAGCAACTGCGATCTTTTCCTTTCTTGGGTCAACGATGAATAAAGCGCCTGGGAGCTTCTTCATTGTCTTGATACCGCCGAGGAACTTTTCAAGCTTTTCGATCTCGAGTGTAAGCTTGCTTACTTCCTTCTTAGGGAGAAGTGCGAATGTGCCGTCTTCTTCCATCTTTCTGAGCTGTTCAAGTCTCTTGATTCTGTTCTTGATTGTCTCGAAGTTTGTCATCATACCGCCGAGCCATCTTGCGTTTACGTAGTTAGCGCCTGCACGTAAAGCTTCTTCCTTAACTGAATCGCCGGCCTGCTTCTTTGTACCTACGAAAAGTACTGATTCGCCCTGAGCTGAGATGTCACGGATGAACATGTAAGCTTCTTCGAGTTTCTTTACTGTCTTCTGAAGATCGATAATGTAGATACCGTTTCTTTCTGTGAAGATGTAAGGTGCCATTTTAGGGTTCCATCTTCTTGTCTGGTGACCAAAGTGTACGCCAGCTTCAAGAAGCTGTTTCATTGATACTACTGCCATTGTGTAGTCCTCCTGTTAATTGGTTTTAATTTATTCCCTCCGCTGATGTTAGCTCATCGGACGACCTTTCAAATGAAAGGCACCGGTCTTCTGAATCGCCAGCGTGTGAATTACTGGTCTATTATAGCACAAACCGGAGTATTTTTCAATACTCCGGCGGTTTTAATGTGTAACGAAATTTATATAACAATCACGACCGATTTTATGCATATTTACTTTCAACTTATCGTTCACGTTCAGGTTTTCCCATGCGGGACACTGATATCTAAATAAAGCTGCATGGGGAACCGGGGCGAAGCCCCGCCCTCCCTTACGGAAATCCGGCGAAGCCGGATTTCCGGTCTGATCAGTTTTTATCCTTGTACTTTGTGTATTCGGACGTTCTGAGTCTTCTGCAGGCATTTTCAAAACGCTCGTCTGTAGGAGGTTCGATACCTTCAAGCTGATACTTTATACCGAGATTCTCCCACTTGAAAAGACCGAGTGTGTGGTAAGGAAGCACTTCCACTCTTTCAACGTTTCCGAGTGTGGCAATGAAATCGCCGAGCTTGTCAAGATCTTCGTCAAAGTCGCTGTTTTCCGGCACAAGTACGTGTCTTATCCATACCGGCTTTCCGATTTCAGAAAGATACTTAGCAAGATCAAGAATATTTGCGTTATCCTGCTTTGTAAGCTCCTTATGACGTTCCGGATTGATCTCCTTAATGTCAAGGAGAAGCAGGTCAGTGTATTTCATAAGTTCATTGAACTTTGAAAAGAAAGGTTCCTCTCTTGTAAAAGGATTTCCCGAAGTATCAATAGTAGTGTGAACGCCTTCCTTTTTCGCGAGCTTAAAAAGCTCGGTAAGGAAATCGATCTGGAGAAGAGGCTCACCGCCGCTGACAGTAAGACCGCCGTCTTTTCCCCAGTACGACTGATACTTCATTATCTTGGCGATAAGATCTTCGGCTGTCCATTCTTCACCGCCTTTTGAAGCCCATGAATCAGGGTTGTGACAGTACTTGCATCTCATGTCGCAGCCTTTTAAAAAGACTACAAAACGCACGCCCGGGCCGTCTGCTGCTCCGAAACTCTCGAGAGAATGAATTTTTCCTTTTATGCTCATAAATAAAACTCCTGTAATTTCCGTATCCGCTTATCAGGACGGATTTCTGTTATAATTGTTTGTACCGGATCAAAGGCGGACCATTTTTTCTATTCTGCAGCCGGTACTGCCTGTGCACCTGCTGCCGCAGTCTGAGCCGGCATTATCTGTGCGGCACCGTTCTGAAGATCACCGGCGGCAGCGTCAGTGGTCACGCTGTTTTCAGTGCTGTTTTCAGCCACAGCCGGAGATGGTGTAGGCTGCCATTTCTCGCCGTCCGCCTTTCTGCATACGGTAACTATAAATCCGTCGCAGTTATTTCCTGAAACCGAATAGTCATCCTTCTTCGGTACGGCAACGACAGTTTCCTCTGCACCCGTTTCCGCAGGCACAAAATATATCTCATAGTCGTATCCGTAAACTGAGTAATAAAGATGCTCGTATCCGAAAATATATTTCTTCATTTCGTTCATGTATTCCTCAAGCGTAAAACCGTTGTCATGCATGATGTATGAATGAGGAACACCGACATATCTTAAATGTGCGGGATATCCGGCAACTCCGGTTATCGTGTCCTTTCCGAAAGGATAACGCACAACGAACCCGTATTTGTAGCAGTTGTCGTTTATCCACTTGTAGTTTCCCGTGCCGTCATAGGCTGATATTGATCCTGAGCTGCTTACAAGCTTGAGATCAAGCGCAAGGCCGGTATGATGATCGGAATATCCCGGTGAAAGCTGGTTTTCAGAAGAAACAAAAGGAACGTCTCCTGCCACCGGCTTGTAATTCGCATTCTGATCGGCATACGACACGAAGCCGCCTACTACAGTCACGTCTCCGTCTGAAAAAACGGAATAGAAATCGCTCATCATATTACTGAAACTTTCAGTTGCGACTTTCTGAAGCTGTATCGTGGTATATGCGACCTTGTACGCCTTGTCGGATTTTATGCCCGATGATGCAGATACAAGTTCAGCCGATATGTCAGGAAATCTGCACGGGTTATCCCTGTTCACCATTATAAGGTCACCCATGCCAAGGTCAGCCTTAAGCTTTACGATACGGCGGTACGCTTCGTTGTCTATTTCCTTCTTTTCGTAAGGGATCTCCACCGCAGAGGATTCGGTAGCTGCCGGAGGGATACCGGCATCTATTACTTCTTCGTCAGCTGTATCGTTTATAGTTACAGTAAGATCGCCCGTTCCGTCTTTCTGCGGGACATGCCTTCTGAGAGAGTCAAACAGCAGGATCACAGAAATAAGAATAAGCGCAGCCACTGTCATTCTTATATATCCTATGTACTTTATTCGTCTTCTCTTCCGCAAACCGATCACCTCACTAAAACATAAATTCCCCCTTAAAAAAGGGGGAACCATTTAACTTAAGAAAAAACCTGATCACATATTCTCCGGTGTGTCTTCATCAACTGAAGCACCGAGGTCATCATCGTCGAGATCATCAAGATCGAATTCAAGATTCTCGCCGCAGTTCGGACAGGCCATGGATCCTTCATCAAGCATACCGCTGTCGAGAAGGATTGAATCGCCGCATGTAGGGCAGACAACTTCATAGAGTTCTTCGTCATCGTCTTCGTCATCGAAGTCGTAATCGTCGAAGTCATCGTCATCGCATTCGCAGTCGTCATCATCTTCTTCGTCTTCATCGAAATCATAGAAGTCTTCTTCTACGCTTCCGAGATCTTCATCAAGTATTTCACAAAGCTCTGTGAGCTCGTCAACCTGTCCCTGAAGATCTTCGATGTATGCGACCATTTCCTGCATAACATCTGCGACATTTGCAAGGATCTTGCCTTCCTTTGTAGTTGTATCGAGGTCGATACCATCGATGTAGCCTTTAAGATAAGACATCTTTTCTGTAAGCTTCATAAATGATCCTCCTTTTTATAAGTCGGGATTTTTAAAAATCTGAAAAAAACTTATGCTCTTTCCATGTATTCGCCGGTTCTTGTATCGATTCTTACCTTGTCACCCTGGTTGATGAAAAGCGGAACCTTGATCTCGGCACCTGTTTCAAGTGTAGCAGGCTTTGTAGCGTTTGTAGCTGTATCACCCTTGAAGCCAGGATCTGTTTCTGTTACTTCGAGTTCTACGAAGAATGGTGGTTCAACGCCGAATACATTGCCCTTGTATGAAAGAACCTTAACTTCCATGTTTTCCTTTACGAAAGCGAAGCTGTCGCCGAGCTTTGACTTGTCGATCGGGATCTGTTCGTAAGTTTCCATGTCCATGAAGTAGTAAAGGTTATCTTCAGCATAGAGATACTGCATATCCTTTCTTTCAACGAAAGCTGTCGGGAACTTGTCTGTAGGGTTGAAAGATCTTTCAACAACTGAACCTGTAATAACGTTCTTGAACTTTGTTCTTACAAATGCAGCGCCCTTACCTGGCTTAACGTGCTGAAATTCTATAACCTGAACTACGTTTCCGTCCATTTCAAATGTTACGCCGTTTCTGAAATCACCAGCTGAAATCATAAAATAAATACCTCCAAATGAATTGTAAATATACGATAGTAAATTAATGTAGTTACTTTTATATTGTACACTAAAACACTGTATTTTGCAATACCTAATCAAAATTTTTTGGTACAGGTCCGGTTTTCCTGTTCCTGTGCCGTATTTTCCGGATATTTCCCGGCAGTCTCTGCACTCCGGCAGACGCAATGCAAATCACCGGAGTTCCCGGTTCTGACCGCATTTTTCAGATGACGATAAGCTCCTTAGGAGACCTGGTTATATCGTTAAACGAGTCTTCGGTTATCATTCCCATGTCTTCGATCCTTATGCCGAATTCTCCCGGAACATAGATACCCGGTTCAACTGTGATTATCATGCCCGGTTCAAGTATATCTTCCTTTCTGGATGAAACATAGGGTTCCTCGTGGATCTCCATTCCTACGCCGTGGCCAAGGGAATGCCCGAATGAGCCTTTGAATTCCGTTGCATCGATAATGTCTCTTGCCACTGCATCAAGCTGCTTTCCGGTAAGTCCCGGAGCTGCCGCCTTTATTCCTGCAAGCTGCGCTTTCAGAACAGTTTCATATGCCTTTTTCTCACGTTCGGACGGAGTGCCGGCATAGAATGTTCTGGTCATGTCACTGTGATAGCCCTCTACTACGGCACCGAAGTCCATAAGCACGAATCCTTTTTCAAGTCTGTCGTTTCCCGGAACTCCGTGCGGAAGTGAGGCATTCTTATCAAACAGAACTATGGTGTCAAATGAAATATCCTCAGCACCGAGCAGCTTCATTTTATTGTCGAGCATAAGAGCAACTTCCTTTTCGGTCATTCCCCTCTTAATATTTTCGAGAACATATTCAAATCCCTGCTCGGCAATACGCTGTGCAGCGATGATCTTTTCAACATCTGACTGTTCCTTTATAAGGCGGAGATCAGTTATTATATCACTGAGTTCAGAAGATGAGTCGATATATACAATATCGGAGAAAGATTCTGCCGCTTCATTAAGTTCACTGACCGTCATGGTATCTGCTTCTATCATAAGGCATTCAGTCGAATGCTTCAGAAGGATGTCTGTTATCTGAGGTATCCTGTCCGTCATAAGGATAACATCCATGCCCTTTACCACTTCAGCAGCCTTTTCGTAATATCTGAAATCAACAAGGAAATATGCTTTGTCGCAGAAACAGAGGACAACGCCCTCGCTGCTTTTAAATCCTGTAAAATATCTGCGGTTCACCGGATCGGTCACCATAGCACAGGCGTCTTCCTCCACGATGCTCTGCATAAGTTTTTCTATATTAGTCATAACGTTTCGCCCCATTCTGTCATCTGATCAAACCTTAAATCCGGCTTCGCCGGATTTACTGAGGTGGGATTTACGGGGCTTCGCCCCGAACCCTACGCTTATTTATTCAGCGTTTCCTTAATCTTTCTTTTCAAGCATTCTTACAAGTCCGTCCATACCGAGAATGTAACTGTCACGGCCGAATCCTGCTATTGTCGCCTTGCATACCGGTCCGATAACTGATATGTGACGGAACTCATCTCTTGATGCAGTCTGGCTTATATGTACCTCTATAACAGGTATCCTGATAGCAGCTATTGCATCTCTGATAGCGTAGCTGTAGTGTGTGTACGCACCTGCATTGAAAACAACGCCGGCGCAGTCTTTTCTTGATTCATGAAGCTTGTCGATTATCGCGCCCTCATGATTTGACTGGTATATCTCGCATTCAACGCCGAGTTCATTGGCGTGAGCCATAATATCGTTATTGAGTTTTTCAAATGTTTCCGAACCGTAAACGCCAGGTTCTCTTTCACCGAGAAGATTAAGATTAGGTCCGTGGATAACAAGTATTTTCATTTCTAAGCCGCCTTTTTATGTTATTTTTCTTCGAATTCTCGATTTGTAAGTAAGATTTGCGGAAGATTTTCCGTCATAAAGTTTTTTCGGTAAGAACGGTCCTTCTATCTTGCGCTTGAAAGCCAGGAACCCCTTCTTTTCAAACTCTATCGGAAAAACGTAGACGCATTTCACGCGCGGTTTCAGTGCCGCTCCCAGTACATCGGTGTAGATCTGATCGCCCACCACCGCAAGATTTTCCGACGGGAGTTCCATAAGCTTCTGTGCCCTGTTGAATCCGTCAGGAAGAGGCTTTTTCCCTTCGCACACAAATTCCAGTCCGAGCTTTTCTGCAAAAGGCTTCACACGTTCAAAATGATTGTTTGAAACGATCATCATTTTTATGCCGTTCTGCTTCATCGATGTGATCCACTCCGGCACACCGTCGGCCGGTCTCGGATTATCGTGAGTAGTCAGAGTATTGTCAAGGTCAAGGAGGAGGCCTTTTATACCGTTTTCCTTCAGTATATCCGGCGTCAGGTCAACTATACTCTTAAGTGCGATATCTATCTTAAGCACATGTTTCCTTCTTTCTTCTGTATTTATCAGGCCGCAGATCCGGCTTCGCCGGATCTGCGGGAGGGAGGAAGGCGGGGCTTCGCCCCGTTCCCCCACGCTGATTTATTAATAAATCAGCGTTTTCCTAAGTCTGTGACATTCACTATTGATTATAGCACAATTATTTTTTTGTCCGCAATAGGTTGAGTATAATTTTTTTTAGGTGTATAATAGGAAATGATATTTTTAATGAAAGGCAGTCCTTAAAATGTACGATCCACGATCCCTTAAGGCCGAAGAGTTTATTTCGGACGAAGAGGTACTCAAAACAATCGAATACGCCGAACAGAACAGGAACAATACTGAACTTATCGGGCAGATACTTGAAAAAGCACGTCAGAGAAAAGGTCTTGACCACCGCGAGGCATCTGTTCTTCTCATGTGCGAAGATGAACAGATGAACCGCGAGATACTCGATCTTGCCTGTCAGATAAAAAAGGATTTCTACGGAAACCGCATAGTAATGTTCGCTCCCCTCTATCTTTCCAACTACTGTGTGAACGGATGCGTTTACTGTCCGTATCATCTTAAGAACAAGCACATTCCGAGAAAGAAGCTTACACAGAAGGAGATAGAAAAGGAAGTTACCGCCCTTCAGGATATGGGTCACAAGCGTCTTGCCATCGAAGCCGGCGAAGATCCTGAGATGAATCCTATTGAATACATTCTCGAGTCGATAAAGACCATTTACAGTATAAAACACAAAAACGGCGCCATCCGCAGGGTCAATGTAAACATCGCTGCCACCACGGTGGAAAACTACAGAAAACTCGCTGACGCCGGAATCGGAACATACATTCTTTTCCAGGAAACTTACCATAAGGAAAGCTACGAAAAGCTTCATCCGACCGGACCGAAGCACGATTACGCCTACCATACCGAAGCAATGGACAGAGCGATGGAAGGCGGCATAGATGACGTGGGCCTCGGCGTTCTTTTCGGACTCGACCTTTATAAATACGAATTTGCGGCACTCCTCATGCACGCTGAACACCTTGAAGCAGTTCACGGCGTAGGTCCGCATACCATCAGTGTACCGCGTGTAAGAAAAGCTGATGACATCGATCCGGACGTATTTGACGGTGGAATAAGCGACGATGTTTTCGAAAAGATCGTTGCATGTATCAGAATAGCTGTTCCGTACACCGGAATGATAATCTCCACACGCGAATCTGCAGTCTGTCGTGAAAGAGTACTGAAATGCGGTATTTCCCAGATAAGCGGCGGATCAAGAACAAGTGTAGGCGGTTACTGCGAGGAAGAACCGGAAGATGAAAGTTCGGCACAGTTCGAGGTAAGCGACAGACGTACACTTGATGAGGTGGTAAACTGGCTTATGAAAATGGGTTACATTCCGAGCTTCTGCACTGCCTGCTACCGTGAAGGAAGAACGGGTGACCGTTTCATGGCTCTGTGCAAGAACATGCAGATACACAACTGCTGTCTCCCGAATGCGCTTCTAACGCTGAAGGAATACCTTGACGACTATGCATCCGCAGATACAAAGCAGACAGGTGAAAATCTCATCGAAAAGGAACTTGAAAATATTCCGAATGAAAAAACAAGACTGAAAACGAAGGAACTTCTCGGAAAAATATCAGAAGGAAACCGTGATTTCAGATTTTAACGGAGGTCACAATGGGACTTAACGATACACCATCATCCGAACGCGTCCACATTGCGTTTTTCGGAAAAAGAAACGCAGGAAAATCAAGCCTTGTAAACGCCGTGACCGGTCAGGATCTTTCCGTTGTTTCCGACGTAAAGGGCACCACCACCGATCCCGTCCTGAAGGCAATGGAGCTTCTTCCGGCAGGACCTGTTGTTATAATAGACACACCGGGATATGACGACGAAGGTCCTCTCGGTGAAATGCGTGTAAGAAAAACGGAACAGATCCTTGAAAAAACCGATCTGGCGGTTCTCGTTATCGACGGAACGGAGGGTATCTCACCTGAAGATGAAAGTCTGAAAAATCTTTTCACGAAGAAAAACATACCGTTTATTACCGTGCTTACAAAATCTGATCTTGCCGAAACATCCGGAGAAATGAATAAAAGCGCCCTCGGCTCAGAGTCTGACAGAAAGGCAGACAAATGCGCAGTCATCTCAGTAAGCATACACGACAAAGCCAGTATAACAAAGCTTAAAGACTTAATAGCCGAAGCAGTAAATGAACAGCGTGAGAACGGAAAAAAGATCATCGGCGATCTGCTCTCCCCTGCCGACATAGTTGTACTGGTAATACCGGTGGATGCCGCCGCGCCGAAAGGAAGACTCATTCTTCCGCAGCAGATGGTACTCCGCGAAGTCCTTGACGCAAAAGCGATACCGGTTTCCACACAGACAGAAACTTATGAAGAAACTCTTTCTATGCTCGTAAAAAAACCGAAGCTTGTTATAACTGACAGTCAGGCATTTGCCGAAGTGAGCAGAAAAACTCCTGAGGGCCTTACACTCACCTCGTTTTCCATCCTTATGGCAAATTACAAGGGAGTGCTTGATCAGGCGGTAAAGGGACTTAAAGCACTGAAAAAACTGAATAACGGTGACAGAGTCCTGATCTCGGAAGGATGCACCCATCACAGGCAGTGCGGAGACATAGGAACTGTCAAACTTCCGGCTCTTATCAGAAAATTCACAGGCGTATCCCCTGATTTCTGTTTTACATCCGGACGTGAGTTTCCTGAAGATCTTTCCGGATATTCACTTGTGATCCACTGCGGCGGATGCATGCTGAACGAACGTGAAATGCAGTCACGAAGCAGAAGAGCCATGGAACAGAACATTCCTTTTACAAACTACGGAACTGCCATCTCATATATGAACGGTATACTTCCGAGGACATTAAGTCTCTTTCCGGAGCTGTGCAGTGCTCTGGACGAATGAAAGCAGTAAAAGGAATAAAATTTCACTTCATGTCCCGGCATTCCCTCCACTCTCCTGAATAGCGGATATACGTATTTTCAGACATTATCAAAATGTTAAAAGAACATATTGAAACATGAAAAAACAGTGAAAATAAATCAATTGACTTGCACATCCTGTGCAGTTATGATATAATAGTGAATGGCTCAGGCCAGTTTTTACTATTTTTTTGAATCAGGTTAAAACGAAAGGAAGATAACATACATGAAAAAAATCAGATCAATTATCTCAGCAGTCGCTGCTGTTTCACTCCTTGCTTTAACAGTAACATCATGCGAAAAAGTAGCTCCGGACGCTCCTTCGGCAGGCACACCGGACAATGCAGCTGTTACTGAAGCAGATAACGCAGGTGCAGAAAATGCAGGTAATGCAGGTAATGCAGGAAATAATGAAAGCAGCAAAAGTGAAGACAGTACGGCAGATGCAAAGCCTTCAAATTCAGCTGATGAAATCGGAAAGCCTCCTAAAATGAATGAAAACAATCTTGTTGATCAGCAGGTTGTAAGCGAAGGTCTTACACTTTCACTTCCTGACATTGAAGCAAGCGCCGGTGAAGAAGTTTCCTTCAAGGTAGATCTTTCTGACAACTCAGGTCTTACCACACTTATCGCATGGATCGACTTCAACAAGGATTATTTTGAATACGTTTCAGCAGTCGGCGGTGATGCTGATGATGAAGAAAACGAAGATTCTGTAATGTATTCAAACCTCACATTCAATACATTCAACAAGGAAGACGAGCCTGACAAGACAACACTTGTCTGCCTCTACCTTGACGGTGCACAGCAGACATTCAAGGAAAATACAACATTTGCAACAGTAACTTTAAAGGTAAAGGAAGATACTCCGGCCGGAAAGTACGATCTTGCATTTGATCCTGACCTTGACGGTAACGGCGGTGCAATGTGCAACGACTACGACCGTAAGAATGAAGTTCTTCTTATCCGTACTCCAAAATTCAAGAACGGAAGCATTACTGTAAAGTAACGGAGGATTTTTAAATGAAAAAAAGAATTTTTATATGCGCTGTGCTCATGGCATCAGCTTTATGTCTTGCAGCGTGTGACCAGGCCACACCTGATCCTTCTTCATCACCTGCAGGACAGTCATCTGAGGACAGTGTTCAGAATGACGAATACATTCCTGAAAAGGACGCAGACGGCAACACTATCGAAGTAGTTGAAGTAACTGACGCGCAGGGCGAAGTTGTAAAGGACGATTCAGGAAACCCTGTAACAGAACTTAACATCGTTGATGATAAAGGTGCTGTTATCACTGACGCAAGCGGAAACAAGGCAAAGCCTAACATTCCGGCAAAGCCTTCAAAGTCTTCTGCTTCTCCGTCACCGGCAAACAACGGCAGCAACGGAAATAACGGCAGCAATGGAAACAACGGAAGCAGCGGAAACAGTAATGACAATTCCGCTCAGCCAGTAAAACAGAGCAATGAACTCGTTGCCTTTCTCTGGTACGGTGATTCAAAACCTGTTGGCGGCAAGGCTAAGTTCGAATGCATCACATCTGACACTGATATTCTCGAGATCACTTTCAAGATCAAAGACGGTGCAAAGAACGGAAAGTATGAAGTAAAGTATTATGAAGACTCTGACCGCGCATCATCATTCTGCGACGACAGCGATGATATAAAAAGCATTGACGTTACTTACGTTCCGGGCGTTATCGGTGTAAATGAAACTGTTTCAGACAATGCTGTTCCTACTTCCGGTCTTGTTTTCGCAATGACCAGCGCAGACGGAAAACCTGGTGATACAGTTACTATAAAATGCAGCCTTAAAAATGTCACAACTCCTGTTGCAGCATTCAACTCATATCTTTCATATGACACATCTGCACTCGAACCGGTTTCAGTAAAGAACATCGGATTCATCGAAAATTCCGGCAATTTCACCAGCAATGTAAAATGATTTCACTTCTAAATCATTTCCCGTGCTGTAGGAAACGTGGTAAAATCAATAGAATTATTGCTTTTTCCTTTCAGTTTTTTTAACAGCCCGTGATAACTTTTTTTGAAAAGGACTTGAAATTATACGGGTTTTGATATAGAATAGAAATATAATATTTTTTATTACAATTATTTATGGAGGTATTTTAACTATGTCAGTTAAAGTTGCAATCAATGGTTTCGGACGTATCGGTCGTCTCGCTTTCAGACAGATGTTTGACGCTGAAGGATATGAGGTAGTTGCTATCAACGACCTTACAAAGCCTTCAATGCTCGCTCAGCTCCTCAAGTATGATACAGCTCAGGGCGGATACTGCGGAAAGATCGGCGAAAACAAGCACACAGTTACAGCTGATGACGAAAAGGGTACTCTCACTGTTGACGGTAAGACACTCACAATCTATGCAAAGGCTAACGCAGCAGAACTTCCTTGGGGCGAGATCGGCGTTGACGTAGTTCTCGAATGCACAGGTTTCTACTGCTCAAAGGATAAGTCACAGGCTCACATCGATGCTGGTGCTAAGAAGGTTGTTATCTCAGCTCCTGCAGGCAATGACCTCAAGACTATCGTATACAGCGTAAACGAAAAGACTCTTACAAAGGATGACAAGATCATCTCAGCTGCTTCATGCACAACAAACTGCCTCGCTCCTATGGCTGATGCTCTTAACAAGTATGCACCGATCCAGAGCGGTATCATGAGCACAATCCACGCTTACACAGGCGACCAGATGATCCTCGACGGTCCTCACAGAAAGGGCGACTTCAGAAGAGCAAGAGCTGGTGCTGCTAACATCGTACCTAACTCAACAGGTGCTGCTAAGGCAATCGGTCTCGTAATCCCAGAACTCAACGGCAAGCTCATCGGTTCTGCACAGAGAGTTCCAGTTCCAACAGGTTCTACAACAATCCTCACAGCAGTTGTTAAGGGCGCTAACGTAACAGTTGACGGCATCAACGCTGCAATGAAGGCTGCTGCTTCTGAATCATTCGGTTACAACGAAGACCAGATCGTTTCTTCAGACGTTATCGGCATGAAGTTCGGTTCACTCTTCGATGCTACACAGACAATGGTTTCAAAGATCGCTGACGATCTCTACGAAGTACAGGTTGTTTCATGGTATGACAACGAAAACTCATACACATCACAGATGGTAAGAACAATCAAGTACTTTGCTGAACTCGGCTAATAAATAATTCTTAACGGAATTTTTCAGAGGATAAGCGAAAGCTTATCCTCTGTTTGTTTTAAAGGAGGTATATTTTATGAAAGCACAGAATCTGAAAAAAATACTTGGTATTGTCATTTCCGTTTCTCTTCTCGCATCCGTAAGCATCACATCAGTCTCAGCTGAGAGCGCATTTACAGCCGGAGACAGTATAGCAACCGGTGTTGGTCCAGTCGCTGCAGGTGAATCAAGTTTTGAATCCTTCGCTGAATGCGTAGGAGATTATCTTAAAGCTGCAGGAATTATCGAAAGCGACTCCTCAGTTGCAAAGATCGGAGCAACTTCAGCTGAAATACTTGAACAGGTAAAATCGGGAAGCGAAATTGCCAATGCAAAGTATGTTATGATCTCATCAGGCGGCAACGACTACCTCGATCTTTTTGAAGAAGCTATCAAGCCGTACATGGACGAAGGCGATACTCTCGCTACGCTTACACCTGAAAAAAGAGCAGTGCTTACTCAGAAGATCTCCGCTGATTCGACTGCTTTCACTACCAAACTGAACGAAGTGGGCACAGTAACTGATGGTGCTTACGCCAACGCTGTTAAGATCGTGGAAGAAATAAAAGCCAAGAATCCTGATGCTGTTATTTATTTCATTGAACTGTACAATCCTTTTGACGCATACGCTTCAAGCGACAATGACACAACACGCATCTTAGGTACCTTTGCACAGAACAGCATCAGTGCATACGACAAAAAGCTTGCCGGTATCGAAGGAATAAAGCTTGTTCCTGTTTTTGAGAATTTCAAGGGACGTTCGGAAGACTTTATCCGCACTGGTGACGTTCATCCGACCGAAGCTGGTCATATAAAAATCGCTGAACCTATCATCAGTGATATCACCGGAGAAGACGACAAGACCATTCTCTCAAACATGATAAAATACCTGATGATCGACGCCGCAACTTTCCGCGCACTCCCTGAAGACATGCGTTCAGATATCGATCCGGACAAAATAACCGAAGAAATGACGAACGTAGTAACCACAGCCGCTGTTACCGATGCGCCGCCTGTGATATCTTCAGTAGACTGGACAACTGCAGCAACAACAACTGCTGCCGATACAACAACAGCTGCTGCAACCACTGCAGAAACAACATCAGAAACTACTACTGAGGCATCAACCACATCAGGCACAACAGTTTCAGTAAGCAATGTCTCAAGCTCGCCTGCCACATCCGACCGCGGCCTCAGCCCTGTAATTTTCTCAGGTCTTTTCGCATCAGCCGCTGCTTGTGTGATGTTAAGGAAGAAGAGAGACTGATCAGAGATTTGATTCATAATGGTCTATGTATTTGTGAATAATCTAATATAAAAATTTAAGGTGCATCCGAAAACGATGCACCTTTTTTGTATCTCTTTTATTAAATTCATTTACGCACGCTCTAAAATACTACTTATCTGTTCTTTCAGGGCTTCTTCAAATTTGCTATACGCTTGTTTGTTAGGTATATGAGCCGTTCCGGTATCTTCATCGTAAGTAAGATATCCTAAGTGAATAAGAAGTGTCAGAACATCATCTGCATTGCCGAAAGTCTCGAAATCATTCTGGAATGAATCAACATCGACTCTCAGACATTCACCGGCAGCCAGTCTGGCTATCTTCTCCTGAAGGCCGTCAAAATTCATGTTGATATAAGTTGTCAGTGATTCGACAGCAGAAGTTTTTCCCCAGTAGGAACGACATTTTCCGGATTCAAGAGCACACATTACTGAATACGGATTATAGATAGCACCGACACCCGGAAAATCGTAACCGTCGTACCACTCTTTTACCTCATCATAATCAAGAGATTTTACACTGCAGAGTTCCGATACTTCAGCCTCTGAAAAGCCAGTAAAATCTGCAAATTTTTCAGGATACAGTATCGTATATTCCTTAAAGTCGGAAACTGCAGACTGCGAGCCATCCTTTTTGATTGGAAGAATACCCGTCATATATGCCGCTGCAACATTGTAAGGTGTAAAATCGTTGTTCTTGAACCAGCCGCGCAAAAGATTCAGATACGATTTCTGTGTCTCCGGATCTTTCTTCGCTTCCCTGATCAGAGCATCCCATTCATCGATGATAAAAATGAACTTCCTGCCGGTATTTTCAACGTATTTAGCAATGGCGTCATTAACATTTTCATCTTCCACAGAAGGATCAAGTTTTACAAGTTCTTTCAGGATCTTGTTTTTGATCATTTTAGGAACTTTGATAAGCGGAATACCGTCACTTACAGCATCTGAAATGTAGCTGGTAATATCAAGACTGATAACGTTGTATTTGTTAAGGTGTTCTTTGTATGAAGGAACGCCTGATATTTTTTTATTATCAAAAAGCCCGTGTGAATCACAGGAACAGTCATAGTAGGCGCAGAGCATTTTAGCAGCATACGATTTACCGAATCTTCGCGGTCTGCTTATACATACAAGACTGTCATCAGTATCGATCCTCTGGTTTATCAGATCAATAAGCATAGTCTTGTCAACATATTTCTCCCCCGCAATTCGTCTGAATCCAGTGTTCCCCGGATTAACATTGACTCCCATTTTCACACGCTCCTTTACTGTTTCGTTAATTCGAATCTTTTCAGATTCACATAATATATTGTAACATGTTATCGATAATAAAACAAGACTGATATATTCCGAATTTCATAGGATAGTAAAACTGTGTCCTTATTTCTATGAGTGGGGACTTGTTTGAGAGTAGTGTAATTTCATACGGCAGTCAAAAAGAGACTGTTCAACAGGCTCTTTTTTTCAATTGCACCGCAGGTGCCACCTTTCATTTTGTTGTCGTTACATTCATGTTCAATGAAATCAAGGAAAATCCGCTTAAAACAGATGCTACTCCAAATGATACTACCGTAAAAACTACCGAGAAAACTACCAAGAAAACTACCAAGAAAACTATAAAAATTAAGAGCTATCTGATTCGCTTTTGAATCGGATAGCTCGTTTCCTTATATCAGTCCCCAGTCAAGCCCCCAGTTGAGCCCCCAGTTAAGCCCCCAGTTAATAATACTGAAGATTTAAATTCAAAAATTCTTGATTTCTGTAAAACAGAAAAAAAGTTTTCTCCCATCGGCCACTAAAGCTGCACGCATGTGCAGCTTTTTCAATTGCACCGCAGGTGCCACCTTTTCGGAGCGGAACGCCTGCGGCGTGCTATTTCAAAAATATTGTCATTTCTAAATATCTCAACAATCATCGCACTTTGTTGTTTTATACAAATAAATCAATTTTTGCTCCCTTGTATTTGGAGTCGAAATATTATATAATATTTGATGGTTTATTTGTATCGATATAAGGAAGTACGATTATTTGAAAGGTTGGTCATTCAATGAAAAAAATCGGTTTTGATAACGATAAGTATTTAAAAATGCAGTCCGAACACATAAGAGAACGTATCTCCAAGTTCAAGGACAAGCTCTATCTTGAATTCGGCGGCAAGCTCTTTGACGACTATCATGCATCACGTGTTCTGCCGGGTTTCAAGCCGGACAGTAAGCTTCAGATGCTCCTTCAGCTCAAGGATGAAGCCGAGATCGTAATTGTTATCAACACCGGAGATATTGAAAAGAACAAGGTCAGAGGCGACATCGGCATCACCTACGACAAGGAAGTAATCAGACTTTTCAATATTTTCACTAAGATTGGCCTCTACGTAAGCAGTGTAGTTCTCACACAGTACGAAAGCTCAGATACCACTGAAGCTTTCCAGAAGCGTCTTGAATCTCTCGGTGTTAAGGTTTATCACCACTACAACATCAAGGGATATCCTTCAAACATTCCGCTCATCATCAGCGATGACGGTTACGGAAAGAATGACTACATTGAAACCACACGCCGTCTTGTTGTTGTAACAGCACCTGGTCCGGGAAGCGGAAAGATGGCGACCTGCCTTTCACAGCTCTACCATGAAAACAAGCGCGGCAAAGATGCCGGATATGCAAAGTTCGAGACCTTCCCTATCTGGAACCTCCCGCTCCGCCATCCGGTCAATATAGCTTATGAAGCTGCAACTTCAGATTTAAATGATGTGAACATGATCGACCCGTTCCATCTTGAAGCATACGGCAAAACAACTGTAAACTACAACCGTGACGTTGAGGTTTTCCCTGTTCTCAATGCCATGTTCGAAACAATTCTCGGAGAATCACCGTACAAGTCACCTACTGACATGGGCGTTAATATGGCAGGCAACTGTATTTTCGACGATGAGGCTGTAAGCGAAGCTTCAAAGGAAGAGATAATCAGAAGATACTACGTTGCACTCTGCGGACGCAGAAAGGGTACTGTACCGGACGACGAGATCATGAAGCTTGAACTTCTTATGAAGCAGGCAGGCGTTCAGCCTTCAGACCGTAAGGTTGCCGCTGCTGCTCTTGCAAAGGAAGCCGCTACAGGCGATGCCGCTGCTGCAATGGAACTTCCTGACGGAACTATCATTACCGGAAAGACTTCAAAGCTCATGGGCGCAGCATCAGCTCTTATCCTCAATGCTCTCAAGCACTTCGGAAACATTGACGATGACGTTCTCCTCATGTCACCTGAAATAATCGAACCTATTCAGGAACTCAAGGTTTCACACTTCGGAAACAACAACCCTTGTCTCCACACAGACGAGACCCTTATTGCTCTTTCCATCTGTGCCACAACAAGTGAAAAGGCAAAGATCGCCGCTGACCAGATCGACAAGCTCAGAGGCTGTGAAGTACACTCAACAGTTATCCTTTCACAGCAGGATGAAATGACATTCAAGCGTCTCGGCGTAAACCTCACATGCGAACCGAAATTCAGCGATGAGATCCAGTAAGTAAAAATCAACTCGGAAATCCAGCTTCGCCGGATTTCCGGAGGTGGGGTTAGCGGGGCTTCGCCCCGGATCCCCGCGCTGATTTATAAACAAATCAGCGTTTCCATTAAACTGATCAGATATAAAAAGACCGTCTCTCCGGAATCATATATCCGGCGGGACGGTCTTTATTGTTAATCAGAAAATATATCCGGCGGGACGGTCTTTATTGTTAATCAGAAAAATCAAATACTGCTCTGCCGTTTTCAAGCTTTAAGTATGCTGAGAACGGCTTTCCGTTTTTGGAGATGAAATTATTTATCTTCGCTGTTCTTCCTTCTGAAAGAAGAAGCTTTACATTTGCAAGCGAGATAACTCTGTGGCATATCACGCCGTTGATCGAAAACTTGCATCCTTCCTTGTATCCGCTGCATCCGTATCCGAACTTTGTACGCTTTACATCACTTCCGCACAAAGGACATTTTCCGGCTATATCGCCTACAAATCCGTCGTCGGAATCTTCGGCGGTCATCATCGATCCGGAGAATACTTCCTCTATCTCGCGGCGTGCAAGACCGGTGCTGTCTTCCACCTTCATCTCGCCGCGGTACACTTTTTTAAGCGAACGGCCAAGTTCTGCGGTCTTGTATTTATCCATACCGATATGCATTCGCATAAGGGCTTCAACAAGGAAAATACCATCAGGAAGGATCGTGTAGACATCCTTTTTCAGAAGAATGTACTTGCTTCGTCTGGCGTTGTCGATTATTCCTGTTCGTGTAGCTTCCGTACCGAGTTCAAGTCCTTCGAATATTGCTCTGTACTCTTCGGCATCATCTGCACCGATGCTCTCGCCTTCCTGCTGATTG
>CADAPI010000007.1 GCA_902789705.1 uncultured Ruminococcus sp. | reverse complement strand
ACGCCTTCGGCGTGCTATTATAGTTGCTGCGCAGCAGCCACTGTTTTTTCAGACCGTAGCCTCTATAAGTTTCTTTCCGTGAATATTTATTTCCTTTACTCCCTGTTCCTTATCTTTATTGAAATTAAAACTCAGCATATATCCTTTTTCAAGACCAAAGTAAACCTTGATTTTTTGCTTGTAAGAAGTATAATCTTCGTTCCGTATATGCGAATCTGAATATGCTGGAAGATGAAACGAGCCCCTTACCAATTAAACATTGATATTAACCTGAATCCGTGAGGTTGATTGCTAAAAATGAGCGAAAAGCCGCACGAATTCAGGCTTTTTAAAGCCTACGATTTTTCACCCATTGGGTTAGAAAAAATAAACCCTAATGCCCGAAAACAGGGCTGGATTTCACAGATTCAGGTTCTTTTCATCATCAGATATTAATTTTGATAATTCTAAAAATCTTCTGTAATCCCAATCGTCATAAATGTTAATGGATTTAAACAAATATATTTAAAAAAACAGCACATCAAACCTGCGCAAAAGCGGTTTTAATGTGCATGATCATGTTATTGTCTCATTGCTTCTTCGGGAATAAGTTCAGGATCGAACATTACCTCGGAATGATTGTCGAGCACAAGTATTTTGTCTATGATCTCACCGGTGCTGCGGTCTGTAACAACTTTATAGATTTTTGACACCCTGAAATATTTATCATTTTCTTTGCAGAAATGATGATCTTCCTCGGTGATACTGAAACACTGCGCAAACTCACGTTCACTGCGAAGTTCCGCATAAAGATTATCGTCGTCACACCAGACAAGCAGCTGAACGTTCTGATCAGTGTTGTTTCTGAAACGGTAATCGATATAATTGTAACTTACTGATGTTCCGGAACTGAACGGAATTCTTTTTCCTTCGTCAGGAGCAAGCGCATCTGAATGGCTGTGAAATTCGGTAACTTCAAGCGGACTGTGAAGCACAAGGCGGTGAATGGTATTGCTCAGATTACAGAGCCCGCCTCCGATACCAGGGATCAGTTTTCCGCCGATTATTACTCTGCCATCTTTATAGCCGCGTCTTCTGGTTGTCTTTCCGACAGTATGCCAGAAAGAAAATGTCTCTCCGGGATGAATGATCATACCGTTTATCTTTTCACAGGCAAGCCGTATATTGACAGCCTTGTTTTCCTGAAGGGTGATATCTATACCGGGAGCACGCTTTATAAGATGTGAACTCTGACTGTTCACCAGTTCAGGCAGTTTTTCATCAGATCTGACAGAGGCAAAACGTGTTTTTCCGGTAAGGTCCTTAATATGACGCCGGATTATTTCCTTCTGTTCAGATATTGCATAGCAGGTCGGATTGATCTCGCAGAAAAGTTTGTTTTTGTTCCAAAGCATTTTAAACAGCCTTTCAAATTCAGAATTTACTCACTGTAATATATCACCGAGACGATGAACTGATCTTTTATCATGTCTGTAAAAGAACAGAATGAGAAATTCAAGATAACGTCTTTTGCCTATCTTCTTTTCATCCGGTGCAGTGATAAAATGAACAAGAATGTTCGGAATCCCCGCTCTGTTTGCTCCGAGTATATCCTTAAATATCTGGTCGCCTATACACACCACTTTCTCACGCGAAAGATCAAGAATTTCAAGAGCTTTTAAAAATCCCCCCGGTAATGGTTTTCCGGCATCGCATATATATGGTGTATCAATATTTTTCGTAAACCGGAGCACACGTTCTTCATCATTATCTGTAAGAAGGAGAATCTTAAAGCCTTTTTTCTGAAGGCCGGTAATGAATTCATCGGTCTTACTGTCCGAACTGTCACCGTGATGAACAAGAGTATTGTCAATGTCAAAAACTATACCGCGGAATCCCTGATCATAAAGTCTGTCATAATTTATCGAATACACATCGGGAGCGTATTCATAAGGATAAAACATTTTAAGCATCAGATGCACCCTTTCGATGCACATTTTTCTTCAAGATAGGAACAGATACGATCCACCTGAGCAGAAAAACCGCCATCTCCAAAACAATTGTCAAAGAACGCACTGCCTATGGTAAATGCCCAGGGCGAACAGCTTATGATCTCATCTATACGTTCAAAACTGTTCACACTTCCGGCAATACATACAGGCGCACTTATTTCCGAAGTAAAACGCCTGATAAGTTCCGGGGCGTTTCCGGTATATCGGTATCCGAGAAGGTCAACTCCGAACACACCCTTTTTAAGATATTTTTCTGTCTCAGCGATCATGCTCTCTGCAGAACCTTCGAGTATCGAAGGAACTTCGCTCACATTTCCTGCAAATGGCATATATTTCATTCCTGCTTCATTACAGATACTATGCACCCGCTCTGAATACACAGTTCCCATAAGTATATCAAAACCGCACTCAGCTGCAGTTTCCGCACTTCTTACACATTCATCTTCAGTGTAAGCAACGACTTCCTGCACAGCTGTTTTTCCGGACTCTCTGATAGCCCTGCACAATTCTTTCATTTTATAAGCAGGGAGCGGTGATTCCTTGAACCCCCAGTATTCTGCTTTGGATATGCTGCATTTTCTGAACAGTTCCTGTGCGTTTTCAACTGTCCGGTCATTATAAGTGAGCATTACAATAAGTGAAGGTATTCTATTCATAATTCCTCTGGCATTACAGCCAGACAGCCGGCTTCAGGGCTGCCTGTTATGATTTTTGGGTTTCTGTTCATACTACATAGTATATCATAATATCATTTTGTTATCAAGCAGAATAATTCCAGTAGTTTACAAAAAAAGGCAGCGACTCATTCAGGAATCGCTGCCTTTTAAACGATATAATTATATTATCTGTAAAATTTTCTGTTCATCTTTCCGTTGTAGGTTCTTGCAACCTCATCAACCTCTTCAATCTTATTAGGAGTTTTGTAAGACTCAAGACTGTGTGAAAGCTGTCGGCGGATTTCGCTTGCATCCATAGTGCCCTTTTCTTTCATTACGACGAGAAGTTTAAGTGAATTGCCGTAAAGCTCATTTTTTTCTGCGATACAGATACAATCCTTTATTCCTTCAATGCGGATAGCAGCTGACTCAACCTCCTCCGGCGCAACCTTAAGTCCGCCTGTGTTGATAACATCATCAGCACGTCCTCTTACAAATACAAAGCCGTTTTCATCAACATAGCCGAAATCATTTGTATAGACTATTCCGTCTTCAAGAATTTCAGCTGTAAGCTCAGGCTCGTTGTAGTAGCCTTTCATTACTGAATTGCTTCTGAACGCAAGTTTGCCCATGTTTTCCTTAGAGGATTTTATTGGCTTACGATCATCATCTACAACAATTGCTTCAACATTCGGCAAAAGCTGTCCTATGCAGTATTCAAGGCCTGTATGCTTGTTGTAAACAAGATTTGTGAGAATACCTGCCTCAGATGAACCGTATGCGTTGTGAAAATTGGTATTCGGGAGTAATTTAATTGAAAGTTCCTTATCATGCTCAAGCAGCGGTGCTGTACCGAGCTTGATGTCACCTATTCTGTCAGCATATTTTGCGAATTCATCAGGTACCATAGTCAGAAGAATTCTGAGATTTGCGGGAACAAGTGAAAGAAGCAGTTTTTCACACGGATAGTCAAGTGCCTTGAAATATGTATTTAAATCAGCCATTCCACGAAGGATGTAAACTGTTCCTCCGCTGCGGAGCATTCCGCCTGTTTCCCATATTCCCTTTGCGTGGTTAAGCGGAGTAGGAGTAATAAGCACACCATGCTCAGCGTAGTACTTCATATCAAGGAAATCAGCGATTTTCTGTTCAGACGCAGCCATTGCTTTGAATGTAATTTCAACGCCCTTTGATGCGCCTGTTGTACCTGTTGTAAACATGATGATCTGTGTGTCACTTTCAGACGGAAATTCAAGACCGCTCATGTCATCTGCAAGCGAAATGCTTTCTGAACGAATTTCCTGCATTGAAAAATATTTCAGATTATCAGGTAAATCATTTACGGCAATTTTTTCGGAAATAACAGTATCTGCTTTCAGTTTTAAGGCAACTTGTACTGTTGAACTTGATGGCATATTTTGTTCAAGAGCACATGGAACAGCGCCTGCAAGCTGTATTCCGTAGTAGCAGATTAAATAGCTCGGACTCTGTGCCGCTTTTATAGCGACCCGATCTCCCTTATTTATGCCGTTTTCTTTGAAAAAATGAGCAGCTCTGCAGATTTCTTTCCAGAATTCTGAATATGTAAGCTGTTCTTTATTTGATACAACAGCAATTCGATTGGATTTTGTAACTGCGTAACCAGATATTACGCTAAGAATGGTATTATTCATTTTTTTGGCCCTTCATTGATTTTTGTGCTGATTAAACTATACAATTAATAAAAGCAGTGATATCATCATTTTCTGAGATATTATTTCTTTTATCGTGTGCCTGCTAATACTCATATTCTATTCCACATTAAATGTGAATCAGGATTAAGACGCAAACATATATATTCTACCACATAACTGGCTGACATTCAAGTATAAATATTTATAATTTCTATATCACCATTATTTTTTTCAGATTCACAATCAACACTCCCTGTATTTATTTAGATTTTTTCTTTTTCAGTAATACAAATACCTCTATTACAGTAAGAACAATACCAGCTATTATTGAACAAAGCAATGGTACACCGATCTTTCCTGCTAAAAAAATAGCTGTCGGTCCATCTGCACCACCTATTATCTATAATCCTGATCCGGATGTTGCATTAGCACTTAACAACGTTACTGTTCCTGCTAAGGCTATAATTAAGCCTATAGTCAACAGCACTATTCCTGCAGTCTTTTTCATTTTATTCTTCTCCAGTAACATAAAAATCGTAATTCAGATATTCAACACATGATAGCATTCCAATTATACCATTTTTTTATAGAATTCCTATAAACAGGGGCTTTTATTTTAAAGTTCGCTATAATTTATCACTTCTTTGTTTAATAAGAATAAAAAACGACCATTACATAAAAGCAGTCAAACATCACCAGAATCGGTATAAATAACGATACCATTAAAAGGCTTTTAAGTTCACCTCTTAAACAAATGTCTGTCGGTTTATGCGGATTGATTTTTATAGTAGTTTTCATATTTTTTTCATAGCGATAACTGCTGGTACCGCATGACTCATAAGTCTGACCATTATATTCATATTTAAAAGTAACTCTGTAGCTATATGAATATTTTACTCTGCCAGTTTTTGAATCTTTATGTTCATGGACTTCCTCTGTTACGGACTTTACCTCAGCATCAACTTTTTTTCTGCATAAAATCAGTGTTTTTATTGATTTAGTTACGACCATCAGTTCCAGTACATGAAAAACTGCTAAAAGTAATCCGAAAAAAACAGGTCCTATATATTCCATTTGTTTTTACTCCTTTCCTCATCTTTCCTCATACTTCAACTTTGATCCGATAGTAATTCTCCATCTTCACATAGAAATCTGCTTTTCGGTTGCTCACCGCTCTAAGAGCACGCAGCTTTCACAATGAATTGTGCCCGGGAAGAGATCTATACCCTTTACTCTTTTGAGTTTATACCCGTTCTCCTCACTGCAGAGGATCTTACAGTCCCTTGCTGCTGTCGCAGGGTTGCATGAAATCATTACTATCTTTTCCGGAGCCATTTTCACTATTGCGTCGAGAGTGAGTCCGTCGCAGCCTTTGCGCGGAGGGTCTACTATGATCACGTCCGGTTTTCTGCCTTCCTTCTGAAGGCGGTCGGCTATTTCGCCTGCGTCGCCGCAGATGAAGTCTGCATTGGTCACACCGTTTGCCGCTGCGTTTGCCTTCGCATTTTCCACGGCCTGCTCAACTACCTCGACACCGGTCAGATGACTTACGCGGTCTGCCATGGAAAGGCCGATAGTACCCGCTCCGCAGTAGAGGTCGAAGAGTTCTTCGTTTCCTTTCAGGTCAGCAAATTCTGCAGCAATGCCGTACAGTTTTTCTGCCTGTTCGGTGTTTACCTGATAGAATGACATCGGTGACAGTGTGATCCTGTTTCCGCACATAACGTCTTCAATGCAGTCGCTTCCGTAAACGGTTATATTGTTATCACCGAGTATAACGTTTGTGTTGTCCGGATTTATATTTACAACAACACTTTTTACATCAGGAAACTTGGCAAGAAAACCGGTTTCTTCTATCATCTGCTTCATGAGACCGACAGCTGATTTTGTCTTTGATACAAGACAGACCATGATCTCGCCGCTGTGGAAACCTTTTCGGATGTAGATGTGACGAATAAGTCCCCTTCCTGTTGTTTCGTCGTAGGCAGGTATCTTGTTGTCGTTTATAAACTTCATTATATGGTCAACGATCTTCTTAAAGATGACCGGCTGAAGTCTGCAGGCTGTGTACGGGATTACACGGTGACTGCGGTTTGCGTAGAATCCGCACACTGCCTTTCCGTCCTGCATGGCAACCGGATACTGTGCCTTGTTGCGGTAGCCGTTTATCTCACTGCATCCGAGTATCGGCTCGCATTCGATGTCAAAACCGCCGAGACGCTTAAAGCTGTCACTTACAAAGTCACTCTTTACCCTGAGCTCCTCTTCGTAGTTTATGTGTCTGAAAGAGCATCCGCCGCACTGTCTGAATACCGGGCAGTCAGGTTCCTTGCTTGCCGGAGAAGGAGTGATTATTTCCTTTACAATACCGTAAGCGTAGCTTTTGAGTACCTTTACTATCTGAACCTTTATGACATCACCTGCGGCAGTCTGCGGTACAAATACAGCCATGCCATCAAGCCTGCCTACACCGCTTCCCTCATTTGTGATGCCTGTGATTTCCATTTCAGCGATCTGATTTTTAGTGATCATTGTTCCTCCAAATTATCAGCGTACATTCCGTAACTGTTTCATTCAAAAAAATTCCGTATTTCGTCTTTCTTCTTCATAAGCTCGTCAAATCTTCTGATGTACTCATAAGGGAACTTGTAGTTCATTACCCTGCTTATCGAGTTGTTCACATCAACGAGCTTCGTGGATGCCGCACATCCGGCTCCGAGTATGGTCTGCGTTTCGTCCATTATGAAAATGTTGTAGAGCGATCCCTTGCCCGGCTTTGCGTAGCCGATGTTTTCAAGACCGTCGATGGTGTTTTTCTGACGGTACATGTAATACGGATCATATCCGTGAGCGATGAGTTCGCTTACAGCGTAGTCAGCCATGCGTGTCGCCGGATTGGATATGTTTTCATGACCGGTCTGATAGAGTCCGGCTGATCTTTTAAGTGTAAGGGCATGAACCGTTATGCCGTCCGGATCAAGAGCGATTATACGGTCAAGTGTGTCCTTGAAGCTTTCGAAAGTGTCGGTCGGAAGTCCGGCTATAAGGTCCATGTTGATGTTATCAAAGCCAAGTTTCCGTGCAAGCGCAAAGGCTTCGAGCACTTCTTCAGCTGTGCCCTTTCGTCCTATCACGCGGAGCACATCGTTGTTGAGCGTCTGCGGATTGACCGAGATCCTCGTTGCGCCCATTTCCTTTATAACGGCGAGCTTTTCTTCAGTTATAGTGTCAGCACGACCTGCTTCAACGTTGTATTCACGCACCTTCGAAAGATCGAAGCACTCTGCTGTTTTCCGCATGATCTTTCCGAGTTCATCGGCAGATATGGAAGTCGGAGTGCCGCCGCCGTAGTAAACGGTATCGATCTTAAGTCCGTACTCATTAACTATTTCACCGAGTATTTCTAGCTCCTTACAGAGATAGTCAAGATAGTCCGGAATAAGCTTGTATGCACTGTCCATCGAGTGGGAGACGAATGAGCAGTAGCTGCAGCGCGTCGGACAGAACGGTATTGAAATGTAGATGCTGACTGTCTTTTTATCAAATTCCGGCAGAAGCGGATGCTGTACCATGGCTGTACGCCAGGCAATGTCAGTCTTCTTCTCCGAAACGAAATACTTTCCGGTAAACTCCTTACGCACCTGTTCCTCATTCATGCCGTTTTCAAGCATGACATTTATCTTGCGCACAGGACGAATGCCGGTGAGCAGTCCCCACTGCGGCTTCGTGTTATAGAATCTGCACAGTAAAAGAAACAGAAGCCTGCAGATGATGAATTCTCCGTCCTTTTCGTCAAAGCTTTCTGCCGGTGCGGTGCATGAACTTCTCATTACACGGCCGTTTTCTCTTATGTACGCGTAGTAGTACACGTTTTTACGGCAGTGCTTGATCCTCGTCATGATGATGTCACCGTCTGAATTTCTCTCATCGGAGAGAAACTCAAACCTGACAGCCGGTATGAAAAGCTTGACGGTTGCTTCTGTTTCGTACTTGTATGTATTATTGTTTAATATGATCGTCATTAACTAATCACCGAAAATATGGATTGTATTTGATTTCACGTGAAAGCGTGGTGTCTTCATTGTGCCCCGGGTAAACGTGATAATCTTTGTCTTTACCGAGCTCTGCAAGCTTATCAAGCGAGTCAAGCATCTGTGCATGACTGCTTCCCGGAAAATCAGTCCTTCCGACTGATCCGCAGAAGAGTGTATCACCCGAGAAGATCACATCATCGAGTATATAGCACACACCGCCCGGTGTATGGCCAGGTGTGTGAATTACCTTTATTTCAGTTCCGCAGAAATCGAGAACATCACCGTCTGACACTGTGACAAAGTCGTTTACAGGCTTGAATTCCATTCCGCCGACGAAACGTGAAAGACACGCTTCAGGATCAGTGAGCATGACCGCATCGTCACTGTGAATGTACACCTTTGCGCCTGTTTTTTCAGATACGTCAGCAACTCCCCTGATATGATCGAAATGACCGTGTGTAAGAAGTATCATTTTCAGTGTAAGACCGTTTTCCTCAAGATACTTCATAAAACGTTCGCTGTCTCCCCCGATATCAACTGCAAAAGCCTCACCTTTTTCATTTACCCCGATGTAGCTGTTTGCCTGAAAGAAAAACCCGAATGTGTGGGAGCTTATATTAATCATCTACTTTACCGCCTTCGATTTTTGTAACTGAAATAACGTCATGAATCTTCTGTATCCTGTTTATAAGAGCATTGAGCTGCTCCTTACCTGTAACGGAAATAGTGAGCCTGATCTCCGCATTGCCGTTCTTTATTCTTCGTGAAGTTGAATTGTAGATCGGCACCTTGGACTCGGCAACGGCTGAAGCAACATGAACGAGAAGTCCCGTGGAATCGATAGCCAGAACGTCGATCTCGGAATAGAAAGCTGACTTCGGAGTTTTTGCCCAGGTAACCTTTTTCCAGCGGTCCCTGTTCTCAGGTTCCATTACAGATGCCCTGTAGTGCGGGCAGTTTGTACGGTGCACCGAAACTCCGCGTCCTCGTGTGATATATCCGATTATGTCATCGCCCGGAAGCGGATTGCAGCATCTTGAGAATCGTACCGGAAGATCCTTCAGATCATCTTCAAGAATAACACCGCTGTCGTTCTTGCTTATCGTCTTTGTCGGAACGATCTCGTTTGTTTCCTCAGGCTTTTTATAGATCTTGTCGTAGTTCTCCTTAAGTCTCTGCATCATCTTAGGAAGAACAACACCGCCGTAGCCGATAGCTGCGTAGAAGTCATCAAGGGTTTCGCAGTTGTGGCGCTTAAGGTCATCAGCAAGAAGCATGCCGATATCCTCTTCCGGAACGGTCATTCGGTAGTGTCTGAATTCCTTTTCAAGTTCAGCCTTGCCCTGAACGATGTTTTCCTCACGGCATTCCTTCTTGAACCACGCGCGTATTTTCGCCTTGGCTTCATTTGTCTTTGCTATTTCGAGCCATGAACGGTTCGGTCCGCGGCTCTCGTCCTTCGAGGTCTGTATTTCAATGATATCGCCTGTCGAAAGCTTGTAGTCAAGCGGAACTATCTTTCCGTCCACCTTGGCTCCTATCATTCTGTGACCTATCTGGGTGTGCACGCGGTAGGCAAAGTCGATTACAGTTGAGTCCACCGGAAGGGTGAATGAATCTGCCTTCGGCGTGAATACGGTTATGTCATCGGAAGTAAGGTCTGTCTTGATGATGCGGACGATCTCCTCAACGTCGTCAGTCACCTGCTGTGCTTCGAGCACCTGTCTTATCCAGGCGAGACGGCTCTCCATCTTGTCGCGGCTCTGGATGCCTTCCTTGTACTTCCAGTGAGCAGCGATACCGTACTCGGCAACCTGATGCATTTCCCAGGTCCTTATCTGTACTTCGAAAGTAATACCTTCCTTGCTGATAACGGAAGTGTGGAGCGACTGGTACATGTTCGCCTTCGGTGTCGAGATGTAGTCCTTGAAACGGTTAGGAATAGGACGGAACATCTCGTGGATTATACCGAGAACGTTGTAGCATTCAAGCTGCGTGTCCACGATGATACGGACAGCATACTTGTCGTAAACCTCCTCGATGCTCTTTCTGTTTATATATATCTTCTTGTATATGCCGTAAATACTCTTGACACGTCCGTCGATCTGCGGAGGTCTTTTGAAATTCTCGCTTTTAAAACGTTCCGATATTTTTTCCTTTATCTTTGCGATGAAAAGATCACGCTCATCCTTCTTGATCTCGAGAATATGCTCAATCTCGGAATAGGCATACGGATCAAGGTAATGGAACGCAAGATCCTCAAGCTCGTCCTTGATGGACTTGATACCGAGTCTGTGTGCGATCGGAGCGTAGATGTTCATTGTTTCAAGAGCGGCTTTTCTCTGCTTGGCGCCCGGCCTGCAGGCAAGAGTACGCATGTTGTGGAGACGGTCACAGAGCTTGATGAGCATTACTCTTATGTCGCGCGACATGGCAAGAAGGATCTTTCTTACGTTCTCGGCGAGCTGCTCGTCCTGATTGAAAATAGGAGCTTTTGAAAGCTTTGTTACGCCGTCAACCAGGCACGCAACGTCCTGTCCGAATTTTTTCTGTATGTCTTCAAGGGTGGCGTCAGTATCCTCAACAACATCGTGGAGCATTGCAGCACAGATCGTGTCGGTATCCATACCGAGTTCAAGAAGAATGTAGGCAACGGAAACCGGATGAACGATATACGGTTCACCTGATGTTCTTTTCTGGCCTTCATGTGCTTTTTCAGCAAACTCGTAGGCAGAAATTATTTTACTCATGTCATACTGCTTTTCCTCGTCGAGGATCTTCTGTATGACCATGTTTATTGTGCAGCTTTGGTTTTCCATTTGCTTCTAAGCCCCCTTAAAATTTCTGAATCTTCAAGATTTGACTTTTTATCGACCACGAGTCTGTGTGACCGGTCTGCAGCGTAGTCCATTTTTATAAGACCGAGTTCGCTGAAAACATCAAGACATATCCTGAGTTTGCAAATATTTATATTAGCAGGGTCACTCTTCATGTAGAGCTGTTCTGTCATAATATCTTTATCAGAAAGTGCTGTGTACACTTTGATAAGTTCGTTTCGTTCCGGAGTCATTCGCTTGTAGTAGGCTTCCGGAAGCGGTTCGCTTCTCTTAAACTTCTCGTAGGCGTCTTCCGCAGCAAAGAACTGGTTCTGATTTATACCGCTCTTTCTCATGTCAGCCACCTGAAGATCCACCGTTTCGTTTCCGCGGAAGCTGTTGATTCCCAGAGAAACGATGAAATCGTACTTCTGTCCTTTGAGGGACTTCATTTCCTCAGTGTTCGTCCTGAACATAAGCGCGTAGAAGAAAGATCCGCCGTAATTCAGCTTAAGCTTTGTATGTGCGCCGCCTGAAAGCGGAATTACATCATCGATAACCGCTCCCGCAACTGCAAAATACGGTTTTTCATTATCCTGTCCGAAAGGTTCGAGAATACGGAGTCCTGCAACGTTGTTTACGTTTATATCTGCCGGTTTGAGAACCTTTTCCGCTTTAAGAACATAGACCGGCATTACCTCGTGTGCAGATGCCGCATATTCCTGAAGTCTTGCTCTGAAAACTTCAGTGTCGGAAGATTTCAGGGAAAAACCTCCGGCTCCCTTGTGTCCGCCGAATTTTGTAAGGACGTCCTCACAGGATGTAAGACACTCAAAAACTGAAAAATCACCGAAGGCCCTTGCGGAACCTCTTGCCGTATCTCCTTCTGTCGTGATAACAAAGCACGGTTTTCCGTACTTTTCAAGGAGCTTTGAGGCAACTATGCCAATAACTCCGTGATGCCAGTTTTCACCGCAGAAAACGAGCACACGCTGTGAAAGCAGTTCCGGATTTTCATTTATCTGTTCGAAAATTGAAGAAGTGATCCTGTCTTCGGCCTGCTTGCGCTCCTCATTAAGAGCATTGAGTTTCTCAGCCATAACGGCAGCTTCATCTGGATCGTCACACATAAGGAGCTCAAATGCCTGAACAGGTGAGCCGAATCTTCCTGAAGCGTTAAGGCGCGGAGCAATGGCAAAGGCAACCGTTTCCGACGAGACCGGTCTGCACTCTCCGTTTTCATTCATAAGGCCTGCTATTCTCATAAGTTCAATAAGTCCGCAGCGCTCTGTGTTTCTTATCATGAGCAGTCCGTTTTCGACAATGAACCTGTTTTCACCGGTAAGTGAAACAATATCTGCTATAGTTCCTATTGCAGCAAGGTCTCCGAACTGTTCAAGGACACTGTCGTAGTCCCCGCCCTCCATTGCCGCAATAAGCTTAAGCACTACACCCGCACCGCAGAGATACTTGAAAGATGAAGGACAGTCCTTCTGATGAGGATCCACAACTGCAAGGGCGTCAGGTATCTCATCGCCCGGCTGATGGTGGTCCGTGATAACAAGATCCATTCCCAGCTCTTTAATAAGCTTTGCTTCCTCTATGGCTGAAATGCCGTTGTCCACGGTTACAATAAGTTCCGTTCCCTGTTCCGCAAGCTTACGTACCGAATTTTCATTAAGGCCGTAACCTTCGGCACGCTCAGGTATGTAATAGGTGACATCGGCACCGATACATTCAAGATATGAGTAGAGCATGACCGTGGATGTTATACCGTCGCAGTCGTAGTCGCCGTAAATACAGATCCTTTTTCCTTCTTCGGCTGCAGCATTGATTATTTCAGCTGCTTTTTCCATATCCTTTATCTGAAACGGTGATTCGAGTGAATCTGCCCTGATAAGTTCAGCAGCTGCTTTAAGATCTGTAATGCCTCTTGATACAAGCACTTCCGCACAAAGAGGTGTCAGATCACTTCCTGAGGAGATCTTTCCGGAAATTTTAGTATCCGGATCTCCTATTATCCATTTTTTCATACCCTGAAATATCTCTCCTGTAATGATCGTTCTGAATTTAATATACCTTATATTATAGCATTTTTTTGACCTGAGTACAATAGCAAATAAATGCAGGAATCAATACAAAAAAAGTTTCACTTAAATTAAGTCCGGGAAAAATTAAAATATTATAAGCAAGCACTGGATCTGCGTGCTTTCGTGTTTTGCCAGATATGTACTTAAAAACACTCAAGAATTTAAGTACATCGTTTAATTAAATATTCGTCATTTTCACTGATATGTGACGTTAATTTTATATTAACATCTGTTCATAAATCCTTTACTAATTTACTAAATCATGCTATAATTATATATAGTAAAAAAATATACTTTATGAAGGAGTTTATTTTTAATGAATGACCGAATAAAAATACTGCACTGTGCAGACCTTCATATAGGTGCAGAGCTTTCGTTTCTCAAAAACAACGCTGCTTCAAGACAGGCCGAAATACTTAACACACTGAAGAAGATCACCAGGATCTGCTCGGGTCAGGGTATCGAACTTCTTATCATTGCAGGCGACCTTTTTGACAGCAATCACATCGACTCTGCTGCACTGACCGAAGTAAAAAATGCTTTTGCAGCCATCCCGGAAACAATTGTTGTTATTTCTGCCGGAAACCACGATTATTTCGCCGTTGATTCGCCTTACAGCGACGATGACTGGTCTCCTAACGTAAACATCATATTCAAAAAGTACACTTCACTTGAATTTCCGGACAAAAATCTCAGGATCTGCGGTTCATCATTCCTTGGAAGCTATCAGGACGGATGCGGAAAAGCCATCAAAGCTCCGGATGATAATATGATAAACATTCTCGTTTACCACGGTGAACTCGTAAAAGATGAAAAAACCGGCAGATACAATCCTATTTCAGTTAAAGACATTGAAAATTCCGGCTTTGACTACTGTGCCCTCGGACATTTTCACGGTGCCACACCGGTGCTTAAAGCCGGCATGACATCTTACGCCTACTCGGGAACTCCGGACGGAAGCGGATTTGACGAATGCGGTAAAAAGGGTGTTTATACAGGTTATGTTTACAAGCACCGTACCGAACTTGCTTTCGTCGAAACATCCAGCCGGACCTTTGAAAACGTTTCAGTTGATATAACAAGTCTTACTACAAATTCCAAGATTATCAGCAGAATTTACGACACTCTGAAAGAGAAATACGGCGAAGGCTACACTGAAAATCTGTACAGGATCTCGCTTACCGGCAAAACACCGGACGGATTTATCCCGGCTGTGAACCAGATAAGCGCTGAACTCGAAGAAAAACTGTTTTACGTTAAAGTTGCCAACAGAACAAGACCTGATATAGACATAAACATCCTTGCTCAGGATTTTTCACTCAAGGGTATCTTTGTGAAGAAAATGCTCGAAAAAATCAATTCATGCAGCTCCGATGACGAAAAGGAACAGTACGAAAATGCTCTGTACATAGGACTTAAAGCATTTGACGGTGAGGTAAGTTTCTATGAAAATTAAAGAGATACATATCACTAAATTCGGAACTATACGAGATCTTGATTTCAAAGTCGAAGATAATATGAATTATCTTTACGGACTTAATGATGAAATCAAAACTGCAGTTTTGGACTTCATCATTGTAATGTTCTACGGTACGCTAAACAATTACCGTGAGGATATCCGCGAAAAATATCTTCCGCTTGACGGAACTGATATAAACGGCTCGATGGTGTTCGAATACAAAGACGACGAATATCTTCTCGAAAGAGTATTCAATGCAGTTACCTACAGAAAAGATTCCACCACTCTTACTAACAAAACAAAAGGTACTTCTGAAAAACTTGCCTACAGCGATAAACCGGGCGAGCATCTTTTCAGAGTAAACAAAGAGATTTTCACACGTAACGCCTATGTGAACCAGAGCGACAACCTGCCTGTTTCTCCAAAGGAATACGGCCATGAAATGCAGAAACTGCTTTCCAATATCATTTCCACTTCCTCTGAAACCATTTCAGTCTCAGACGTGGCAAAGAGGCTCAACAGCTACTGTGACACTGAAAACACAGAAAGCATAAGCTACGCCATGAAGGAAAAACGCGCCGAGATAACTGAACTTGAAGACACTCTCGGACAGGCAGTAAGCATTGAAAAGGACAAACTTGATCATCAGAACCACTGCAATGAACTTTACGCAAAATTCAACCAGCAGAAAAGAAAACTGCAGAAAATAAAGGACACTCTTGATCTTCAGGAAATGATCAAGGAACTTGAGTTTATAAAGGAAAGTTCCGAAAACAGCGAAGGCTCGTTCAAAACGACTTCCGACAAGTACAACAAGCTTGTAAATTCACTGAAAAAAACAAGAATACTCGAAAACAGGGAATCTTTCGACAAGGCATGTGAAAATTACAAGCGTATCGTAAAGCAGAAAAAGCTTCTCGATTCAGAGATCCAGAAAAAGACAACCCTCAGCGTTGATCTCGGAAGATATACTCCGAAGGGTGATAATTCTTCACTTCAGAGTGTTATAAGTCTTCAGAGCAGTATTGAAAACACCGAGGAAACAATAAGAACTCTTCACATTCAGGTAACTGAAAAGAAGAATGAACGCGAACAGCTCAAAGACAAGCTTGCACAGGCTAAGGAAAAAGTTGAACATGCTGAACGCGAACTCATGAAGCAGGAAGAGATGTCGAAAAACAGGATCGCTGCAGTTGAGTCAGAACTACATCAGTCCAGACACACTGTCGGCACGCAGGTAAACAACAAGAGTAAAAACCTTATTGGTGCAATAATCCTGCTTGCTGTGCTTATCGCTCTGCTCATCATTTTCCTGACAAATATCGTCGCAGTGGTCATCATAGGACTTGCTATCTTTACCGACCTCTATGCTATCATTGCAAAGCTCGGCAAGGAAAAGAAAGTTGCCAAGTTTGACCGTTACGATGAAAACGCACTCCGTGAAAGAGAACGCAAGCTCAGAACCATCAAAAACGAATGCTCTGCCGAACGCGATTCATACGTATCAAGTGTCGCAGTTGCAAAGAACAAATATGACGAAATCAGGCGCAAGGACAATTCACTGAAAAAGCAGCTTGAATCTCTTGAAAACGAAATCAAAACTTCCGAAGAAAACTTAAAACAGTTTATCGCAAACAAGGAAGGCAGTGAAAAGAACATCTCTTCACCTGATCCTATCTTTTATCAGATACGTTCCGAGATAAACGATATTGAAAGGAATATCGAACTTCATGAACAGAATATCCATGAACTTCAAAAATCAATTATTTCTGTCCTCTCTCCTGTCAAAGAGTTTTCTGACTTCTCAGAAGCCGAGAAATTCATCAATGACAGTATAGTTCTTCTCGATGAGTACGACAAATTAAGTGATAAACTCAGCCTTCTCGGAAACAAGGAAAAGTCCGGAATGGTTGCTGCAAGCAACAAGATACGCGCTGAGCAGATCAAGGAAAAGATCTCAAAAATGACCGGCGGCAAGCCGATGAAAAAGCTTACTCCGGATGAATACAAGTCTCTTCAGGCAATGGCCGATACACTTGAAAAGGAAAACGAAAAGATCCGTGAAGAGTACATTAATGAGATCACAAATCTCAAGATCAGGTACAACGACAGCACCTGTGTTGCGAACACGGAACACAGGATCCACCGTCTCCAGCGTGACAGCGCACAGATAGAAGGATACCTTAATTCCGTTAAACTCGCTATCAGTTCCTACAACGATACTCTTGAAGAGATCCACGACAGATTTGCCCCTGCAGTTGCAAAGCGTACATCCGAGATCCTTTCAGAGATCACAAAGGGAAAATATTCATCAGTATCCATCAAGGGCGGCAAGCTCGTAGTACGCGACAAGGATAAAAACATTATCGGATTTGAAAAACTCAGTTCAACAGCATGCAACATAATCTACTTCTCACTCCGCCTTGCTGTAGCAGAGATCACATCCGGAAATATGGACTATCCTGTTATTCTCAATGACTACTACCTGAGAGTAAGCGAATCAAAAGTCGCTGAACTTCTGAAATTCCTTAAAAAATACTCTGAAAAGAATCAGGTCATTATTTTCAGCCCGACAAACAGAATTTCCAGCGTAGCTCTAAACGAGCAGATCAGCATCGACGATGTCAATCTTTCATCACTAACATAAAACAAAGAACTCTCCTGACTTTCCGGGAGAGTTTTTTGTTTTGTCTGTATGCAGAAAAATGCAATCAAAAAACGGCGAACTCGTGTTGAGTCGCCGTTTTTTATGTTAATAATGATTTCCGAGATTTACGTTCAGATCATCTTTCTGAAAAGCTCTGTCATGTAAAGTGAGCCGCAGATGACTATCGGGCAGTTTTCGGATTTTGCTATCATTTTTGCAAGACGGAGAGCATCATCTACCGGTGAAACGTATTTTTCACAGGTGATCATGGATGCGAGGGTCTCGCGGTCTACGGAGTTGTATGCGAAGCCGTCTGTGCAGACTACTGCTTTGGCGTAGGATGAAAGGAGCATTGCTGCTGACTTTGAATCCTTGGTGCTAACCATGCCGAAGATGAATACCGGACGTACAATGTTCATGGATGTAAGTGCCGAAAGAAGAGCACTTATACCGGCCGGATTGTGTCCGCCGTCGATAACTATGTCGGGATCGCCCTTTATATGTTCGACTCTTGAAAGTACCTGTACTTCGGAAAACGCTTTCTGAATATTCTTTTCACCTATTTCAAAGCCTTCAGCTTCGATAACTTCAAGTGCCTTGAGTGCGGTTGCAGCGTTTATAATCTGATGTCTGCCGTGCATTTTAAGGTCGTACTTTGCGCAGTTGTACTCAAAATGTCCGCCTGTTTCATCAGTGTCAATGTTTTCAAGCTCATCTTCAAGAGGCATTATCAAAAGCGAATCCTTGAAAATGCACTCTCTCTGAAAGATCTGCATTACCTGTCTGTTATCCCATGAGATAACGACCGGTCTTCCCCTTTTGATTATACCTGCCTTCTGCATGGCTATCTCCTGAACGGTCTTTCCGAGAATATCGGTATGGTCAAGGGAGATGGAGGTTATAACAGATACCAGCGGTTCTTCAATGATGTTTGTGCAGTCGAGAAGTCCGCCTATTCCAGCTTCGAGAAATACGATATCACATTTTTCCTCAGCAAAGTAAAGCATGGCTATGGCCATTGTAATCTCGAACTGTGAGTAAAGGTCCTCACCTGCTGCTTGTGAAACTCTGGTGCAGTACTTCGCAACAGCTTCCTCAGGTATGTTCTGCGAATTGATCCTGATACGGTCCTCATAGACACGCATGAATGGTGAAGTAAACTGACCTGTCTTATAGCCGGCATTTATTAAGGACTGCGACATGAGCTCAAGAGTTGAGCCCTTGCCGTTAGTACCTGCTATGTGAACAAATTTTAAATTTTTATGCGGATCACCGAGCTTTGCCATGAGTGTTTCAGCACGGCTTAAATCTCTTATCTTTCCGCCGGATTTGGTATATCCGTCGATATACGCTCTCGCTTCTTTATAGTCCATTATTTAAAGCTCTCGATAGACTGGTTGATTTTCTGCATCTTTTCCTCTGCCTTTGCAAGCTTTGCCTTTTCAGCTTCGATAAGCTTTTCAGGAGCCTTTGCAACGAATCCAGGATTGTTGAGCTTTCCTGAGAGGAAGTCGATGTCCTTCTGAACTTTTTCCTTTTCCTTATTAAGACGTGCAATTTCCTTGTCCTTGTCAACGAGTTCGTTCATCGGGATAAATGCTCTTGCACTGTCTGTTACTGCTGTAACTGCATCTTCAAGAGTAATCTTTGAATCAACCTTAACAGATGAAGCGAATGCAAGCTTTTCAAAGAACATTGAGCAGCTTTCGAAAAGATCCTTGAGTTCTGTTTCGATGAATACCTGTGCCTTTACTGACGGAGGTATATTCATTTCTGTTCTTCTGTTTCTGATCTCGCGGATAACAGCGATTACCTTTTCGAATGCTTCTTCTTCAGCCTTGTATGAGAGTGATTCCTCGAATACAGGGAACTTTTCAAGCATGAGAGGTGTCTTTCCGTCTGTGAGTGTCTGCCAGATCTCTTCAGTTATGAAAGGCATGAACGGGTGAAGGAGCTTGAGCATTCCCTGCATGATGAATACGAGAACTGCCTGTGCTGAATCCTTTGTTTCGCCGCCTGCCATGATTCTCGGCTTTGTAAGCTCGATGTACCAGTCGCAGTAAACATCCCAGATGAAGTCGTAGAGCTTTGATACCGCAACACCGAGTTCATATCCTTCAAGGTTGTCATTTACAGCCTTTGCAAGATCATTGAACTTGCTGATGATCCACTTGTCCTCGATAGTGAGGTTTTCCGGAAGTCCTGTGAACTTAAAGTCTTCAGGAAGGTTCATCATAACGAAACGTGAAGCGTTCCAGATCTTGTTTGCGAAGTTTCTTGAAGCCTTTACCTTTTCATCGCTGTAACGCATGTCGTTACCCGGAGCATTACCTGTTGCAAGAGTAAATCTGAGTGCGTCTGCACCGTATTCAGCAATAACTTCAAGCGGGTCGATACCGTTGCCGAGTGACTTGGACATCTTTCTGCCCTGTGAGTCACGTACAAGACCGTGAATGAGAACTGTATCGAAAGGTACCTTGCCCATGTGCTCGATACCTGAGAACATCATTCTTACTACCCAGAAGAAGATGATGTCGTAACCTGTTACGAGAGTGTTTGTAGGATAGAAGAAGTCAAGGTCATCAGTCTTGTCCGGCCAGCCGAGTGTTGAGAACGGCCAGAGTGCTGAACTGAACCATGTGTCAAGAGTATCAGGATCCTGACGCATAGGCTTGCCGCACTTAGGACAAACTGCTGAGTTTTCCTTTGTAACTACCATTTCACCGCAGTCATCGCAGTAGAATGCAGGAATCTGATGGCCCCACCAGAGCTGACGTGAAATACACCAGTCCTTGATGTTTTCGAGCCAGTGGAAATAGATCTTGTTGAAACGTTCAGGAACGAACTTTGTTTCGTTGTTCTTTACAGCATCGATAGCAGGCTTTGCAAGAGGTTCCATCTTAACGAACCACTGCTTTGATACTCTCGGTTCAACTGTTGTTGAACAGCGGTAGCATGTACCTACATTGTGGCTGTAGTCTTCTATCTTTACAAGTGCGCCTTCAGCTTCAAGATCAGCCACGATAGCCTTTCTTGCCTCGTATCTGTCCATGCCGGCGTACTTAGGATAATCTTCAGTGATCTTTGCGTCATCTGTCATTACGTTGATAACCGGAAGATTATGACGGAGACCAACTTCAAAGTCGTTAGGGTCGTGTGCAGGTGTGATCTTAACAACACCGGTACCGAAATCCATTTCAACATAGTCATCAGCCACGATAGGGATCTCACGGTGAACAAGCGGAAGGATAACTGTCTTTCCTACAAGGTCCTTGTATCTTTCATCAGCTGGATTTACTGCAACGGCAGTATCGCCGAGAAGTGTTTCAGGTCTTGTTGTAGCAAGTTCAAGATAGCCTGAACCGTCTGTGAGCTTGTATCTGAGGTGCCAGAAATGTCCTGCCTGATCCTCGTATTCAACTTCGGCGTCAGAAATGGATGTCTTACACTTAGGGCACCAGTTGATGATCCTTTCACCGCGGTAGATAAGGCCCTTGTCGTAGAGCTTTACGAAAACTTCCTTGACAGCCTTGTTGCAGCCTTCATCCATTGTGAAGCGTTCTCTTGACCAGTCGCATGAAGAACCGAGCTTCTTGAGCTGTTCAACGATACGTCCGCCGTACTGTTCCTTCCACTTCCATGCACGTTCCATGAATCCGTCACGGCCAATCTGTTCCTTGGTAACGCCGTCTTTTCTCATCGCTTCAACGATTTTTGCCTCAGTTGCGATGGAAGCGTGGTCAGTACCCGGAAGCCAGAGAGTAGCATAGCCGGACATTCTCTTGTATCTTATAAGGATATCCTGAAGTGTTTCATCGAGGGCATGTCCCATGTGGAGCTGACCTGTGATGTTCGGAGGCGGGATAACGATAGTGTACGGCTTCTTTGTTCTGTCAGCTTCAGCTCTGAAGCATCCGCCGTCGTTCCAGTATTTGTAGATCCTGTCCTCAAAGTTACCAGGATTATAAACTTTATCAAGTTCCTTTTTCATTACAAAAATCATCCTTCTGTTTATTTATTATATGAGATACGCTGATTAAACCGGAAATACGGCTTTGTCGTATTTCCGATCGGAGGGACAGCGGAGCTTAAGCCCCGTGCCCCGCGCTGATAGGACACTGATTACTCAGTGATTTTTCTTGCTTCTATGTAGTAACGCTTGTCCCATGCGTGGCCCATTGAGAATGTCTTTCTCGGAAGGGCACCGTCACAGATTACTGTCGGGAAAAGTTCGGACTTTGCCATGTCAGGAAGTATGAAACCAATACTTCCGTCGTTCATTGAAAGCCTGTCAACTACTTCTGTTCCGTGGATATAGTCGATCTTTGCACCGCTCTCCTTCAGGTATCCGTCAAGGAACTGCTGAAGGCTTCCGACTGTAAGCTTTGAAGAAGGCTTTGTGATACCGACAGTCTTCTTTACGCCCTTTACCACGTATTCAAACTTCTGACTGCAGTCTGCAGCATTATCGGTAAGTCCGAGAGCTTCAGTCATTTTCTTCATAAGGTCATCGGTATCGGCTTCAGTCACTATTCTGTGGATAGCCTCAAATTCAAGAGCCGGTGAATGAAGATTTACAAGCTCAACAAGAGCATATCTTGCCGGATGAGAACTCATGTCCTTTCCCGGATTGTTTTTCTTTAATTCCTCATAGAATTCCTTTGCAGTTGCAAGAGAATGGTTTCCGTCGCCCATTGCAAATACAAGAGGTTTCTTTTCATCAAGGTCATATTTTCTGTTAAATTCTGATATGTCAGCAAGTCCGTCGAGCGCCTTAAGTATATCAGCCTGCTCGCTTTCCGGTATAAGCCATCCGGATGCGTGGCCGCCCTTCTGCATAAGGTCAAAGTCATATACCTTTTCGAGCTTATTCTTCTTTTCAGCCAGCGGCTCGATAACTGTTCCCTTTTCATCATCGATAAGGATCATGATGTGCGGAAGTTCAAGTTCAGCACCGCGTCTTACTGCGATTCTCGGAGGGATTCTTTCGATAACAGTTGCCTCGGTTGCACGGACCGGAGAAACTGAACCTTTTCTGTAGTCATAGTCTTCAAGGTCGATACAGCCCACAAGACCGGCTCTTACCTTTCCGTCGTCCTGTGTTCTTTCAAGGTAGATCATTGAGTTTTTATATTCTCTGAAAATACCCTTTGAAAGTGCATCCTTCATTGATGACTGGATCTTCTTTATACGGTCGGCAACGTCTTTTTCTTCAAGATAAACTTCAGGAAGAATAAGATTATATGCTGAAGGAGCGCCTTCTGATATACGCGCTGTCTCCTTCCAGTAGTCAGGTTCGCTTGTATACTGGTCGCATGCCACGACTGCCCATTTGCTCATATCTGCGTCTGCCGGCAGAAGAATGTCTGCATTTCTGAAAGTATTCATAAATCACTGCCCTTTCATTAATTAAAGTAAACGTACTCTGAGTCCGGTGCTTCAGCCTTTTCAACGTTCTTTACGTTGAATACAGGTGAAGGAGCATCCATGCCTTCAGGCATTACGAAACGGACATCAGCTGTGACTGTTACCCAGTCTCCTTCAACGATCTTCACGTCACCGGGAGCCACGCAGAGAAGTTTGAGATATTCAAGGTCATCTGCACAGCACTGCATTGCATAACGGTAAACAAGAAAACTTGTCATAGGATAACCCTTAGGTCTTGTTATCTGTCCCTTGAACTGAACGGTTTTGTTATTGTATCTTTCGCAGTTTTCAAAAATATCAATAAACCAGAGACCGAAGTCCATGTCTTCTATTTTTACAACAGGAGCGTCAATATCGAAAGGAAGCTCGTCAAGTTCATCGTCCGCAGTTCCGTCGTTCCTTAAGAACATGAGTGAAGCCTCAGGATTCAGAGACTTTACAACAGCACGAAGATTAAGCTTCTTTGTGTTTTCGTCACAGCGGTTGAATACAACGACCGTTGCATACTTAAACTGTTCGTTCATGATCTGGCGCATGCATCTGAGCTGTTCATCAAACTTTGAAGCATCGATCATAGCTGATATCTGAACTATATCCCAGTTATCAGGCCATTCAAGCTCCATAAGCTCATCAACGCTCTGCATACAGTTGTTTTCAAAAAGAACAGCTGTCGGGCTTTCATTTCTTTCAATGTCCTGAAGGTACATTGAAGTAAGGTCTTCCTTGTTTTCGACCATGTAAAGCACAACGTTGTCCGCAAGGTTTTCGTATTCGGTAAAACCGTCTTCACAGCAGATGATAACGACCTTTTCCTGTTCCTTAAAGAAATCCTGCGTAAGCCATCTCTGGATCATGGTCGTCTTGCCGCTCTCGACAAATCCAGTAAATATAAATACCGGAGTTGGTTCCATTATTTATCGCTCCTTTGCTATAGTGATCAGTAAGCCGATATATGATTAAACAGTACATCCTGTTCCGCCGGATGTACTGAAGCCGGGACATGTCACGCTTTACTGCTTTTTAAATATCTTTGTAAGTTCGTCCTTCTTAAGATCAGTACCGATAACCACGATATGACCTGTAACATCAGCGCTTCCGAAACGTACTTCGTATTCATCCGGAACATAGTCAAAGTGGATCCACTTTCCGTCTGTCGAAGGAACGATACCCTTCGCTCTGATTACCATACCGTATTTTTCTGTATTTGTAAGATCAGAGAGAATATCCTTCATTTCGCTCTCTCCGAACTTTCTTACTGTTTCTATGCCCATGCTTGTGAACACGTCATCGGCATGGTGATGATGGTGATGGTGTCCGTCCTCGTGATCGTGACCGCAGCAGCATTCCTCATCGTCGTCATGGTGGTGATGGTGATGCTCATGTTCGTCATCGTGATCATGTCCGCAGCAGCATTCTTCATCATCGTCATGATGATGGTGGTGATGATGTTCATGTTCGTCATCGTGATCATGACCGCAGCAGCATCCGTCCTCATCAAATTCAAGCTCATCAAAGTATTCATCCTCGGCATCAAGGTCAAATCCGCTTTCCATAACTTCCTTGATCTGCTTACCGTCTATTTCATCCCAGTCTGTTGTGATGATAAGAGCGTTAGGATTGAGTTCGTTGAGAGCATCAGTGCACTTTTCAAGTTCGTGCTCGTCGATATCCTTTGTACGGCTGAGGATAACAAGTCCTGCACTCTGGATCTGGTCGATGAAGAATTCACCGAAGAGCTTGATGTACTTTGCGTATTTCTTTACATCGACAACAGCAGTGTATGAATTGAGAATGATAGGTGTATCTTCAGCAACACCTTCAACAGCCTTAAGGACATCAGAAAGCTTGCCTACACCTGAAGGCTCGATGATGATACGGTCAGGAGAATAATCTTCAACAACCTTTCTGAGTGACTTTCCGAAGTCACCTACAAGTGAGCAGCAGATGCAGCCCGAATTCATTTCAGTGATCTCAACGCCGGCATCCTTAAGGAAACCGCCGTCAATGCTTATCTCACCGAATTCATTTTCGATAAGAACTACCTTTTCACCTGCATAGGCTTCCTTTATCATTTTCTTGATAAGTGTTGTTTTGCCTGCGCCGAGGAAGCCGGAATAAACATCAACAGGAATAAGTCCTTCTTCCTGCTCGTCGCACCATTTTTCAAATGCATTGAATACATCATTGAGTTCCTGCTTGTCTTCAATGTTTATAAGCTCAATGTCATTTTCAGCGATCTCCTTAAAGCCGTACAGGAACACGTCACCTTCAGTTTCTGGTTCAACAGGAACGAGTGCTATATAATCCTTACCGTTGCATTCAAGTGCTGTAAGAACGTTACACTCCATTACACTGTCATCTTCAAGTGTGAGTTTAATTGTGTCGTGATGGCCATGAAGGATTTCTTCTTTGTTGCTCATATTATATTAGTCCTTTCTGGAATATTGTGATTTATTTATAGACCGGAACATATTCAAATCCGTCCCGGAGTGTATCCATGTTTCTGTATACAAGAGCTGTTCCCCTTGCAACGCAGTGATCAGCGTTTTCCGCTATTCTGCATTTAATGCCTGTCTCGGAACAAATAAACAGGTCAAGACGTCCGAGATGAGCTCCACCGCCGGTAAGAACGATGCCGTTATCATAAATATCCGCGATCAGTTCAGGCGGGGTCTGTTCAAACACATGACGTATCGCCTCGGTTATGTCCGCAAGATGCTCCTCAACTGCAAGATGGAGATCAAGTTCACTTATCTCGACTGATTCCGGCATTCCTGTATAAATGTTTTTGCCGCCTATAGTCATCTTTCTGCTGATGCCCGGATCGTAAAGATTTGAAATATTCATCTTTGCGTTTTCCGCAGTACGTTCACCGACATTGATCTTATACCTTGCGGCAAGATATTTCATTACAGCCTGGTCAAACTTGTTTCCGGCTGTGGTAACTGAATGGGAAACCACGACACCGTTAAGGGAAACAACCGCAATATCTGTTGTTCCTCCGCCTATGTCTATTACCATGTTTCCCGAAGGTTTTGAGATATCCACCCCTGCCCCGAGAAGAGCAGCGATAGGTTCTTCTATAAGATAGACCTTTCTGGCACCGGCGCTTACTGCAGCTTCAATAACTGCGCGGCCTTCAATGTCAGTGATGAATGACGGAACACAGATAACTATTCTCGGTCTGAGAGGCTGGCTGCCGAGAACCCTGAGAATAAAAGTCTTTATCATATATTCCGCCATGCCGTCATCGGAAATTACTCCGTCGGCAAGAGGTCTTACTATTTTTATATAATCAGGAGTCCTGCCTATCATGTTATAGGCTTCAAGACCAACTGCCACAACTTCCTTGCGGTACATGTGATATGCCACAACAGAAGGCTCACTGAGTACAACACCGGCATTGTCTCGTGTAATGACGATGTTCGTAGTGCCAAGGTCTATTCCTATATCCACTTTTCAGTTCCTCCTTTACCGAAGTTTTGTTCCGGCTGCGGCTGCAGCAAAGACAGTTTCCGCTCCGGAATTTTTCAGAAGCCGCGCACATCGGTTTATGGTGCTTCCCGTAGTTATTACATCATCACAGATGATTATCCTCTTTCCTGTAAGATCAGTTTCCTTTATCTTAATGGCAGTAATGTTGCGCATTCGCTGCGACTTGTTCAGATAATGCTGTGAAGAGTCTGTATCGAGCTTGATGAGCACATCAGTCACAAGCGGAATATCAAGTGCTGACGCTATCTCACCGGCAATTATTTCAGCCTGATTGAATCCGCGTTTCCGGAACGATGCCGGAGACATTGGAACAGGCATGATCATATCAAATTCAAGTTCAGGCATTTCATTTTTCATAATACCTGCAATGAGTTTTCCGGTGTATTCACCGAAATTTTTGTTATTTCCGCGTTTGAGCGAAAGAACACCTTCCTTTACGAGTGTCTCGTACCTTAAAGGAACAAGAGATCTGTCACAGAAGTTCTCCTCAGAACAAATACATGTTTCCAGACCGCATACCGGACACGCCTTTTCATACACCGTCTCAATGGACCGGTGACATTTTCCGCATATGAGCTTGTCCCATCTGATGAAATCATCGCAGCAGGGGCATCTGTTCGGGAAAACGAGGTCAGCAAGGAACCGCGATACTGTGTTCATTGGCTATCTCACTTTCGATCATCTCTTTAAGGCATGTGTAACGGTAGGTCTTGCGTGCATTGTCAACCATCTGGCAGAGTTTTTTCTGCGATCCCACCACAATGAGCATTTTCTTTGCACGCGTAACTGCAGTATAAAGAAGATTACGGTAGTAAAGCTTTTCAAAACCGCCGAGTACCGGAAGAATAACTATATCAAACTCGCTGCCCTGGCTTTTGTGTACCGTAATGGCATAGGCAAGCTCGATCTGTTCGAGAAGTTCAAAGGTGTAGGTGCATATTCTTCCGTCAAAGTCGATTACCGCTATTCTGTCGGCCTTGTTTATGGCTCTTATGGTACCTATGTCACCGTTGAAAATTCCTGTTCCGTGCTCATCGTCACGGCTCCACTCAATATCGTAGTTGTTTCTGGTCTGCATGACCTTGTCACCGCAGCGGAATGTATAAATCATGTTCTTTACTTCAGTTTTGTCCTTGGCCGGCGGATTAAGATTCTGCTGAAGGCGTTTGTTGAGTTCAATAACTCCGAGAGTGCCTTTCCTTGAAGGACAAAGTATCTGAATATCTTCAAAAGGCGAAATGCCGTACGCTTTCGGAAGTCTGGTGCTGCAGAGATCTGTTACGAAAGCAGATGCCTCGTCGAACGCAAGACGCTGGAAGAAGAAGAAATCATTGTTCTTCTGGGTCAGATCAGGATATTCACCGTTTATGATCCTGTGGGCGTTCGTTATTATACAGCTTTTCTGCGCCTGACGGAAAATCTCCTTAAGCTCAACCACCGGTATTCTGTGACTGTCTATCATGTCCTTGAGAACATTTCCGGCACCAACTGAAGGAAGCTGGTCACTGTCCCCCACCATGATAAGGCGGCAGCTGATCTTCAGGGCACGCAGAAGGCTCTCGAAGAGCAGTGTATCGACCATCGACATCTCATCTACCACAAGAACCCCGCAGTTCAACGGATTGGATTCGTTGTGTGCAAAACGGAGCTTACCGTCCATGTCATACTGAACTTCAAGAAGTCTGTGTATCGTCTTTGCCTCAAAGCCCGTAAGGTCGGAAATACGCTTGGCTGCACGGCCTGTAGGAGCCGCTATCATAACCTTTTCGCCCTTTTTCACGTTTATGGAAATTATGGCGTTGAGCGTAGTTGTCTTTCCGGTACCCGGACCGCCTGTGAGAATGAGAATTCCCTTTGAAAGGGCAGCCGAAATGGCAAGGCGCTGAAGTTTTTCGTACTTAATACCGGTAAGTGCTTCGTTGTCACTTATCATTTTTTCATAGTCATAGGTATCAGGTGACGAAAACGCCTGCATAACTCCGAGTCTTCCTGCTATGTAGCGTTCTGCATCGTAGTAGTCGGAAAGGAAAGAATAGTTTCTGTTCTTCGATTCCTTGAAGTACTCGGTAAAGTTTCCGTTCTCAACTTCAGCACTGTAGGCCGAGTCAAAGTTTTCTTCTGTAATTTTAAGATATTCACATACTTTGGCCTTAAGCTTCTCATGCGGAAGACATGTATGGCCGTTGTTTGCATTTTCAAGCAGGACATATGTGATCCCTGCTCTGATCCTCATCGGTGAATCGTGCGGTATTCCGACGGATTCAGCTATCTGTTCAGCCTTTGAAAACTCAAGTTCAACACCGTATGAACAGAGTCTGTAAGGATCTGCTTCAATTATCTCCATGCTCTGGAAGCTCCATTTTTTAAAAGCCTTCATCGCATATTTCGCTTTGATCCCGAACTTTGCAAGATAGGTCATGAGCCTTCTTAAGTTAAAGATCTGCTTTAATTCACTGGTTATACTCTCGCATTTTTTCGGTGATATTCCTCTTATACACAGCAGCCGCTGCGGTTCGTTTTCCATTATTTCAAGGGTCCTGTCACCGAACTCGTCCACTATTTTTTTTGCAAGTGAAGGTCCGATACCCTTTATTACACCGGACGAAAGGTATTTTTTTATCTGAAGAGCGGTACCCGGAAGCATTCTTTCACAGTATTCAGCCTGAAACTGCAGACCGAATTTTGCATGGGTAACATAATTTCCTTCGAGCTTAAGCTTCTCGCCTTCTTCTATGTCACCGAGCTCTCCTACGGCTGTTATGAGCTCTCCGCCTGCGTCAAGATCAAATACAACATAGCCGTTGTCTTCATTTCTGTAAAGAACATCCTCAACCACGCCCTCGATCGTTAGCGTTCTCTGCTCCAGAGTGCATACCTCCCGATAATAAATATAACCTTTTCTATTATACCAACTTTTTCACAAAAATGCAACATCAAAAAAAATCCGTAAAACTCAAGGAAACACGGGTGGAGAGATTGCGGGGCTTCGCCCCGTCCCCACGCTGATTTATGAATAAATCAG
>CADAPI010000006.1 GCA_902789705.1 uncultured Ruminococcus sp. | reverse complement strand
CAAGGTATACAGAGGCATGGGAAGTATGGGTGCCATGGAATGCGGTTCAAAGGACAGATACTTCCAGGACGGCAAGGATACAAAGAAGCTCGTTCCGGAAGGCGTTGAAGGACGTGTACCTTACAAGGGACCTCTCTGCGATACAATTTACCAGCTCGTTGGCGGTATCCGTTCAGGTATGGGTTACTGCGGCTGTGAAACAATTCCTGATCTCCATGAAAGAGCTCAGTTTGTACGCATCACAGGTGCAGGTCTTAAGGAAAGCCATCCGCACGATATCTATATCACCAAGGAAGCTCCTAACTATTCAGCTCAGATCTGATGACCGTGCAGAAACTATAAAAACAATATCTCCGAAGATCACAATGGTTTTCGGAGATTTTTGATTTACAGTATTATAAGCGTTGTTTAACGGACTTTTTTCTGTTAAGCAGGAGCTGATTTATCCATAAAGTGATTTCCGGCTTGATCGGAATTTCTTTAAAAAGTGTAATTTTTTATTCTGAATGTTGTCTGTATAGGTAGAGGAAAACACCGTTATCAGAGTGGCTGTCGTCCTGATCTGTACGGACATATAAATACAGAGGAATCAGAGGTGATCACCATTACTGATAACGAAACTATAATCTCAATGTTCAATAAACGTGATGAACGGGTGCTTGAGCAGATATCCGACAATTACGGATACACCTGCCGCAGAGTGGCAGGAAGTATTCTTGAAAATGAAGAAGAGGCTAAAGAGTGTTTCAACGATGCACTGTTATCGGTATGGAACTCGATACCTCCGGCACAGCCGGATAATTTTTACGGATATCTTCTCAAAACCGTGCGCAACATAGCACTGAACGTACTGAAGGGAAAGAAAAGGCTTAAACGCGGCGAGGGAAAGGAAGGACTCGTTCTGGATGAGATCGCTGAATTTCTTCCTTCAGGTGAAAACATTGAGGCGCAGCTCGAAACAAAAGAAAGGGAAAATGAGATAAAGGAAGCACTGACTGCCTTTCTGAGAAAACAGAAGCAGGATCACCGTGACATTTTCATACTCCGTTACTGGCGTTTTTCCACAACGGCAGAAATAGCAGAGGAATTCGGTATTACTGAGAATCATGTAAATGTCATACTGTCGCGGTTACGAAAAAAGCTTGGCGATTTTCTTGAAAAGGAGGGATTGATGTGACACCGTTAAAGTTTACCGAACTGATGAATGAACTGCCGGATGATATGATAGAAGCGGCAAACCGTCCTCATCAGAAGAAACAAAAACGTATTATATATATAATACCGGCAGCTGCCGCCTGTTTCTCCCTGGTAGTTGCATTATCCTTTTTCCTGAAAGGAAAACAGATGACCAGTGATCCGGACTTTACAGTATCTGTAGATCCTGAAATATCGGCCGTGACCATGACGGAAACTGTTCCGTATACGGAAATACAACAGGAGGATGTGCCGGTAACTGAAGCACCGGTAAGCGGAGATGCTCTGATCATTTCAGATCAGGTAACAGATACAGCAACAGGCGCGCAGACTGAAGCAGGTACGGAAGAAAGAAAACCTGATAAAGTAACGGAAAAAAGTGCTGAAAACAGAAAAGATGATAAGGAACATACTGCCGCAAAAACAGAAAGCGTCAGAGAAACTGCCGCAGAACGGACGGAAAGAGTGACAGAAAATTACGGTGACAGGCCCGTTCCGCTGAAACCGGGAAATTCTCCGCATACAGAAGGGTCTGATAACAGTAATGTAACGGAGGCTCCCGTGACCGCGCCGGATACGGCTGACGAACCGTCACCTGTAAAGGCAGGCCAGAATACAAAACCGGCAGACCAGAATACACAACCTGCGGTGAATGTGCCTGACTATGAGCCAGAACCTGCCGCACCTCAGGATACAGAACCGGCTCCCGGAGCAGCATGTCAGCCTGCATGTCCTCCGGATGCACAGTCTGATCCGCCTGTTGCTGCAGATCCAAATCTTCCGGATTACTCGCCGACCGTACAGGCTGATAATGAGAAAGGTGACGTAAATCTGGATGGTAAAGTGGACGAGGCCGATCTGAAAAAACTCGCAGGATATCTTTCCGAAAAAAAGGTACCTGAAGGACAGGTATTCCGTAATGCGGACATTAACGCTGACGGAATAGTTGATCTGAATGACCTTTCACTGTTAAGGAAGATCATTTCTGAAAACGAGACATAATGCGTCTTAATAAGAGAACTGTTAAATCTAAGGAAACACTGATTAAATCGGAAATCCGGCTTCGCCGGATTTCCGAAGGTGGGATTTGCGGGGCTTCGCCCCGAGCCCCCACGCGGATTTATTCATAAATCAGCGTTTTCCTAAAAAAGCGAAGGCGGAATTCCGTCTTCGCTTTTGTCGTATCAGAATATAACTCTTCTGAGAAGATATTCGCCCTCGGAAGTTGAAGCTATTTCATACGTACTCATGTCATCCATGCACAGATGCTTTTTCAGTCGTGAAATATTCACCCTTATCGTGTTTTTGCTGTCTTCAACATCGCAGCCGTAGATGGTGTTGTAGATATCGTGGTAACTGATCCGTGAGCCGGGCTTTGAAGCGAGCATGTAGAGTATCTGGAGCTCGCGCTGGGGAAGGGAGTATTCGTTTCCGTCAAGAACGACAGTACCTGAGAAAAGGTCGATCGTAAGGAAGGGCAGTTCTATCATCGGATGGGATGACTGGCTGGTGTTTCTGCGGAGCTGTGCGTCGATACGTGCTTTGAGAACGTTCAGGTCATACGGCTTGGTGATGTAGTCGTCGCCTCCGCTTCGGAATCCCAGCACCACGCTGTCGTTTTCATCGCGTGCGGTCAGAAAAATAACAGGCGCATTGGTTTTCTGACGCAGTATCTTACAGAAGTCCATGCCGTCACCATCAGGGAGCATGACATCAAGAAGTACAAGGTCGGGAACGAATTCTTCAAGCATGAATGCTGCTTTTTTAACCGAATCTGCACAGTGAACTGTATATCCTTCTTTTTCAAGAAAGGAAGAATTGATACGCATAATATCAGAGTCGTCTTCGACTAATAAAATATGTGCCATGTAATACCTCCGGAACAATTACAAAACTGTAATTCCAATTGAATAGATGTTAAAAAAATGATATAATTAACCCATAGAAAGGAGGACGGCAAAAATGAAAACAAGGAAAAACATGACTCTGCGCAGAAAGCTGTTTCTGCTGATCCTTTGTTCTATGCTCGCTCTTCTTATTGGCATGGGGAGTATATTTGTGATACTTACCGGTAAAATGCAGAAAGAGTCACAGAAGAGTCTTTCTGATTTTTCCGGTGAAATGATAGAAAGCTACAGTGAACAGAGAGAAACTGAACTGATCGAGAATACGAGGACTAGCTGTCAGCTCTTTGTCAATATAGCTTCATCTGAAATTTACAAACCGTGGACAGAAAGTGATTTCCGCAGTGAATGCGACATGGCATTCGTTGAATACAGCAAATTCGTTCATAATCATAAAACAGATGAGAACGAGATACTGTTTGTATATTACAACGGTTATTTTTGTGTAAGCGATGAACGTGACATACAGCAGACTGAAGATCTTATCAATATGCTGTATGCGGAATGTAAACCTGATCTGAAAATGCCGGAAGCCGGATATGCAGACGGAATGGAATGGCTCGGTGCCGACAGTGAGAGCGGTGAATTTCACGCAGTACAGGACGGAAACCTTATAGCCATGCATGTCGGAAATCTTGAAACTCCAAATGATACTTCACACAGTCATGACATAAGCAAGGCCGGTGTTATAAGAATACTCGGAGATGTCAACGAACTTCGTACCATGGCGGAAAACACTGTGGCTGCCCGGAATGAAAAAGCTGAAAAAAACAGTGAAAGAGCATATCGGCAGGCGATGTTTCTTATGTGTGCGGCAATGCTTGTCATCATTGCTTTAAGCTTCGTATATACGGGAAGAATTGCCAGATATCTGGCGGATCCTATCGAGATCGAGAGAATGCGTGCAAAGCAGGAGAAAGAAGCTCTTGAAGAGATGAACAGGATGAAGACAGCCTTCCTTTCGGATGCGTCCCATGAACTGAAAACTCCTCTTGCCGCAATGTCAGGATATGCGCAGAACGCGGAGTCTGATCTTATGAACGATCAGGACAGATCAGCGGTACAGGAAAAACTGAAGCGTATTTCGTCTGAGGCAAACCGCATGGCACTTATGGTCACCCAGATACTCGATGCTACGCGTATCGAGGAAGGGCGAATGGTTCTTGAAAAGGCACCGTGCGATATTGACGGCCTTGTGCGTGAAACAGCCGAGACTTATTTTGCCGTGCTAAACAGAAACAACAACCGTCTTGCACTTCGTATACCGCCTGATCTTCCGCCGGCTTCAGCAGACAGTTCACGTCTTCAGCGCGTTTTTGTAAATCTTATTTCAAATGCCCTGAAGCATACGCATGACGGAATGATAGTGGTCAGAGCTGAAACAGAGGATGAACAGTTTATAAAGGTAAGCGTAAAGGATACCGGAAGCGGTATATCGGAAGAAGATATGCCGCATATCTGGGAACGATACTACAAAGGAAAGCACTCCGAGACCGGTACAGGACTCGGACTGTATATCTGCAGATTTATAATAGAATCACACGGCGGCCGGATATGGGCTGAAAGCGAACCCGGAAAGGGAACGACTTTCACATTTACGCTTCCGGTGAGTCAGTAAAATACTCTTTATAGTAATGGACAGAATATTTTGTCGTTCATTTTAATTATAACATTTTAACTTAAAAAACACAAGAAGACCGGCGGTATGTCCGTATCAGATTTAAGGAGGATATATATATGAGGAATAAAATTTTAATTGCAGCGGCTGTTCTTTTCTGCATTTCCGTATCAGGATGCGTTCTGGAAAGAAGCAATTATTCCGATGATGAGATCAGAGCTGAACTTGAAAAATATAAAACTTCAGAAACACAGGCAGTTTCCGAATCAGTTACAACGACAGCGGCTACTGAAAAGGAAACGGAAGAGCATAAGGTTTCTGATATAACCGGAATATGGCTGGAACAGCTTCCGGACGGAGGCAGATGCAATACGCTGCTTGTGGGTATTAATAATTCTTTCAGATTTACCGGCCACGACGGTGATACATGTGAAGGCGATGTCACTGTTGAGAAGGAAATACAGCCGGACGGCAGCACAAAGGAATATTTCTGTTTTTACAGATACGGTAATGATAAAGAGGTTTTTATAAAAGCCGGTGCGACTGAAAATCCGATGAGAGTTCTGGTTACAGAAACGGACGGAGTACACAGATTTGAACGTGCTGATGACCGTGAGTTCATTACCAGGGATCTGGCGGGCGAATGGAAGACCACGGATGATTCTGAAGTAAACGGAAGAATGAGTATATCTTCTGACGGAAAATATAAATTCACTGACAGCGACGGGAAAGTTAAAGAAGGAAACATTGAAGTGACTGATGACAGAGAAATTGATTCGGGAAATGTCAGTATCACATTTAACTGCGAAGATCCGGCTGGTTCATGGATGACAGCGGATATACCGCACAGAAGACCGCTGGATATCATATCAGGCAGCGTCATGACATCCGCTGATTCAGTTTTACAAAAAATAAAATTTGTTCGAACGGAAAGCGGCGTGGAATCAGAGAATGATCCTGATGGCAGTGAAAAGACCGGCCAGACCGGAGAAAAACCGGAAAGCAGAGAAAGCGCCGGCGAAAGTGAACCTAAGCATGAAACCGTTCCTGCTTCAGGGGAAAATGATTCGCACAAAGGTACAGGTACGGTATCTTCATCTGAAGGCGGTCAGAAAGAAGATCCGGAAAAAAATGCAAAGCTTGAAGCCGTTGCTGCTGAACTCATGGGAAAACTGGATACGTTATACAGAATAACGAGCGGCGGCATACAGACTGATCCGGAATGCATACGGTTCATGGAATATTACAATGGTGAAGAAATGATCGATTTACCTTATGAAAAGATAACTGAACCGGGCCTGGATTCGCTGGATAAAATAAAGAATTATATAAATTCATTTATCAGCAGAGAGGCACGGGACTTCTGGACTGGTACTGCCGAATCGATATTCAGGACAGCGGATGACGGTTTATACATGCAGTCCGGATTTGCACGCGGAAGATTTATTTTCAATGTCGATGAGGGCATAGAACTTTTCAAAATTACAGATACCTCGTTTACTGCAGTGACCACAGCAAGCAACCAAATGGATGGGCATTATTCAATAGATGTTGTTCTTGAGGATGACCAGTGGAAAGTATCTGGCTGGGGTGCAGTGGATTCATTTGATGAATTAGGGTAACAGCACTGTACAGATGGATATAAAATAACACCCTTATTCGTAATCGCTACGGATAAGGGTGTTATTTTTACGAGCCGGCAGGCTGCGTTTCGTTTATATGCGGCCTTTTTGGTACATCACACTCAGCTATTGACAGTGCATTGTTTTTCATCTAAAATTATAAGTGAACGTCAAATTTCGGAAGGAAAAAATCATGTTTTACAAATTCATAATTATTGCATTCATATTTTCAACCGGATGCATTTCCGGATGGATTCTTGAGCTTTTTTACCGCCGGTTCAAACTGACGAACAAGGAACATATCTGGGTCAATCCGGGATTTCTGACCGGACCGTATCTTCCGCTTTACGGATTCGGACTGACTCTGCTTTATCTGCTTGCCGGACTCGAAGACTACATTCCCGTGCAGGAAACATACATGAGGCGGGGAGTACTTTTTCTCGTAATGTCTGTTGCGATGACACTTATCGAACTTATCGCCGGTGAGATATTTATTATACGGATGAATCTTAAACTCTGGGATTATTCGCAGATGAAGTTTAACTACAAGGGAATCATCTGTCTGCGTTTTTCATTTTTCTGGACTCTGCTCGGCGCAGTTTACTACTTCCTGATCCATCCGCATATACTTAACGCTCTGGACTGGTTCGCACACAATCTGCTGTTCTCGTTCTTTATAGGTATCTTTTACGGAGTATTTTTCATCGACCTCGCAGAAACTTTCCAGATGGTCGGACGTATAAAGAAGTTTGCAAAGGAAAACGAGATGATCATTCGCTACGAGGAACTGAAGAATCAGATAAAGCTCTATGCGATGGAAAAGAGCGAAAATTATCGTTTCCTTCATGCGCTGTATACAGAGGAGACTTCTCTTCCGGAACATCTGAAACGCTACTTTGAGATTCAGGCCGCTTTCCTTGAAGATGATCTGAAGAATGACTTTATTGATGATAAGATCGATAAGGTGAAGGAGAAGATCGAACGATTAAAAGAGAAGATATGATATGACAGAACACCCTTACCCGTGAATGCGGATAAGGGTGTTCTTTATGAAAATGAACGCCTTCGGCGTGCTATAGAAAACGGCCGCCCTTATCAGGACGACCGTTATTTAATGCAATTAAATATCAGAATAGTTATGTTATTTCGGAGCAGGCTTACTGTTTTTAACTGCAGCCAGTTCTGCTTTCAGACGAGCAATTTCAGCTTCATGTTCAGCGCGTTCTTTTTTTAGAGCTTTTTCGTATTTAATACGAATTTCTTCATTAGATTCATCAATAAGTCTCTGAACTTTTTCACACATAGTAACTCCACCTTTCTCGTTGTTTTTATAAAAACGTACCTTATCAGAGAGCGGGCCGAAATCTTCACTGGATGCATCGCTGTTTTTGAAATAATGAAGAAGTTTCGTGATGTCTCTGTCCGTTGTTATTTTTGTATTCAGATAGATCTCGTGGACTCCGTTCGGAACTCTGTTTCTGCGGCCTTTGAGTTTACGTTCGACTTCATAGTAGTTGTCGCCAAGACCGAAAGGATCAAAACTCGAAATGAAGATGAAATATGCTTCCGGAAGCAGATCATAATCCCATCCTTTTTCAAGCATTACGGAATCGAGATTAGCCTGATAGGCTCTGATACGCTTCGCGTGATTTCCTTCATTGGATTTCTGAACTTCGATATTATATACACGTCCTGTATCGTCCTCGGCAAGAATATCCAGTATTACTGAATGAGAAATAAGATTGCGGATATGGTACTGGACTTTGCAGGCTTTAACGATAAGCGTATCGATGCCTGTTATCTCCCTTAGAACGTATGTACATACTTCCGTATCTTCCATGACCGCTGCAAAGAACGTGTCGTCCATGAGATTCATGCTTTTTACAAGTGCTTTTCGTGCTTCAATGGAACTGATGAATTCCCTGTAGCCAATCTGACGCCTGTAACGTTTGTTTTTACTTGCTTTTCTGTTTATACCTTTGATTTTTTTCATGGTATCTCCTTTTTTATTATACCATGACCCGGGTCTATGGGCAATGTATTTTTATAGAATGGATAAATTTATCATTATTATGATACCACAATCGATGCTGTTTGTCAACTATTTCTAAGGAATTTAACTGGATGGTCAATAGTTGGCTTGGATGCCAGCGTGGATAAGTGAGTTCTGCATTAAAATGAACGCCTTCGGCGTGCTATAGAAATACGGTCGCCCTGAACGGACGACCGTATTTTTCTAAAAGTTGATCATCATTAATTATCGTATTTTAGGTTTCTTCCACGTATTCTTTGATCCGCCACAACAAATATAAAGGCAGGCTATAGACCATTGTATCATTAACCTGATTATCGCCTATATTTTTCATTGAAACTTTGAATCCATACTGTGGCTTATACTTTGATATAAATCCGCTGAAACTCTTTGCGTGTGTATTTTCAGCTGATTTGACCTCAACAGGAATCATATAGCCTTTATATTCTGTCAGAAAATCGACCTCAGCCTGATTTCCCGATCTCCAGTAATAATACGGAAGATCGTTTTTTATCAGTTCTGTCAGCACATAGTTTTCGGCTATAGCCCCTTTAAATCTTATATATCTGTCGTCGCCATCCAGAATGGTTCTGTAATACACGTTTGCCTTGAACCTAAGCAATCCCACGTCAGACATAAAGATTTTGAATGATGTATCATCCGCCATATATGAGAGAGGTAATTCAGGCTTTTCAACCAGTTTTTGTTTATATACTAAACCTGCATCGATCAGCCATTCAAGGGCATCTTCAAGTTCTCGTGCTCTGCCGCCTTCTTTAACATGTGAAAAAACAAACTTGTTATTTTCACGTGCTAACTGTTCCGGAATTGAGTGCCATATCTGTCTGATTTTCGCGACTTCGTTTATTGGTGCATATTTTGCAAAATCATTTTCGTAATCCTCGATGAGCTCTGCCTGAACAGCTTCGACCTCTTCGTAGCTGTGCGTATTTATCCACGTCTCAACTACAGCCGGCATTCCGCCTATGATGTAATAATTAAGCAGGTGTTTACGAAGTGATTCCGTATAAAGTGTCGGTAACTCATGAAGCTTATCTCTTAATTCAATTCCTTCAAAAAGTTTTTCATCGCCATTTGCTGCAACAAACTCTCTGAAACTCAGAGGATACATTGTTATTCTTTCGACTTTGCCGACAGGGAAAGACAAACCGCCTCTTTTTAGCGACACTCCCAGAAGAGATCCGGCAGCTATAACATGCAGCTCCTGCATGTTTTCACAAAAATATTTTAAGGATGTGATCGCCTTGGGTGATGCCTGAATTTCGTCTAATATCAGAAGTGTTTTGCCCGGAACTATTTTGCAGCTGGAAATCACCGTACTTAATTCATGGACGATTCTTTTAACATCCATGTCGTATTCAAAAACAGAATTTAAAGCTTCATTTCCTTCAAAATTAAAGTATGCAACATTATCAAACTGTTCTTCACCGAATTTTTTTGCTATATATGTTTTTCCGCATTGTCTGACACCGAGAATCATCAGCGGTTTACGATTTTTCTTGTTCTTCCATTTGATTAAATCGTTCATTACTGATCTTTCCATATGAAACTCCTTTTCTTAAGCCTGGTCAGCAATATTGTCAAGATTATTATATCATTATTACGATGCTATTTCAAGAAAAAATCACATTATTCATATGAAAAAGTGGCACGCTCGCCAGTTATTCATATGAATTTCTGGCATGATTACGTATTTGCGTGGCTTGGGAATATATTGAGTAGAGAATTTGTGGCAAGAGCGCTTCGCTGTAAAATGAACGCCTTCAGCGTGCTATAGAAAACGGTCGCCCTGATATCAGGACGACCGTTGAATTTGTTTTTGCTATACTTAAGGTTAATTACAATTGTTTTAGCCTAATCTTGATGAAGAATTTACTAAAAGCAATAAATGATATTTGTGATTGCAAACAAAAAAGTATCATCTTTATTGACGAGTAATGCTTTTTGCGTTATAATATACATGCTTGTTTGAAGGATACTTGTATCCTTTGAATCACGTCCACATGATGTTGGTAGCATCATGTGGATTTTTTTTGCTATGACATCAGTCTTTACCTAAAATCTCAGTTGCATCATCCATGATGATATCTTTGAATTTGCGGTTACCAATAACCGAACTTTCCAACAAATCATTCATATCTGCGTACTCGCCAAGCAAAATATACGCATTGGCATTGCTGTTATCTGTAGCCTGATATAGACCATATATCGCTGTTCTGCCATCTATAAGAATAGTATTTGTAACGTTATACATAGAACCAGTATGCAAGCGATATACTGTATCGTTATACTTGAAATCAAGCCCGTACCAATGACCTTCTGATGGATTCCATATGCCTATGTATTCGTTGGTGAACTCGTCCAGTGTATTATATTCATTAACTCTCATAACAGATGAAACTCCTTTTTGATTTTCTTTATAAGTTCTTTCTGCTCAGTTGATGGTGAAACACCAGGTGAATTTGGATCATGATTAAGATAAACATGAATATGTGGTTGTACGCCTTTATGAGGATGAAGAAGGTCAATACTTATATGCTGTTTATGTTCCTGATCATAATAGGAAAGGTGTTTCAGCTTTCCGTCTTGAACAATTGCATATACTCTTCCTTCTGTGTGAGAAAACTCAGGCGCTTTAACAGATCCCTTATTTTGAATAAGAACCTTAACATTAGGGTCACTTGATAGTGTTCCAAGTGAATAATAATTCTGACCACCATCTTTAAATGTGAAATCACCCATATTTACATCTACAAATGCACCTCTTGAACCCATTTAAATCGCCTCTCTCTTGATTTCAAAAACAGCGGAAATGCCATCAAGTTTCATTTGAACAAAATCCGTAGCGAAACTATCTGTGTATCTGAAATTGATAAATCGACCGGTCATTCCTTGTATCATGTCACCTACGACTATAATAATAGGAGGATTTAGTCTTTTCTTCATTTCATTGAAGCCTAATAAAAACTCTTCCTGCCGATTCTGACAGCCGATAGTTGAAATAATAACAGGTGTTTCTTCTTCTACTGCGCAGAAACTAATATCAAATGTTTCTTCTCCCGCCCAGCCCAGTGTTGGCAACACAATGTTTCCGTAATTCTGCCATGTACAGCCGAGCCAACGGCTTTTGTATACATTGTGACGTATATCGTTGTAATTCATAGACGGATAGATGCTGAAATCAGGTGTAGCTATTGCTGCGCAAGTACGGAAAAGAGCAATCTTTTTCAATGGATTATTCCAAAGAGCCAACAGTTTATAATCATCTATAAACATATGTACTAAGGAATTATGATTGTCACGTTTCTTTGAAAGATTCTGTATGCCCTGTATGTTCAGGTTTTCCCAATCAATGCGACTAACATCTGTTTTTCTTATAATCGGTATATGATAGGTATCGAAACTGCAGCCGCCAATTATTGGCCTTATTACTTTATACTTTTCATATTCGGATATACCTTTGATCATTTAATCCTCACTTTCCGAGGATACAAAGCGTTATGCTTGCTTGAAGGACACTTGTATCCTCTAAATTATTATGTTTTATATCAATTAAAAGATAACCCTGCATTGGTAGTACAGACCTATCTTTATAATGCAATCATAAGCATTCCTCCTTAGAAGTGTCAGGAAACAATAAATCAATGAGTGGCTGTTCGTAATCAAATATCAAATCGCCGTACGTTGCTCTGCGGTTACGGACATTTTTGATTACATATCCAGCAGCCTCGCTACTGACGCCATGATCAGAAATCAAGGTCAGCTCGTCATTGATATCGGCTTTAATGAGGTATGGAATAGGGCACATGATGTATCTTGCAAAATAGTCAGCCATATCATCGTTGAACACGCTTTCTTCAGTATCATTATTAACATAATGTTTGACTTCGTGAAATATGGAATACCGCTGTCTTTCGTAAGATTCAACTCTATCATTATAGAATATAGTAGGGGGCGTATCATGTGTCGCCGGAGAATAAAAAGCATCGGGAGACCTTTTTCTGAGTAATTCCTGAGTTTCTTCAGGATACGCAGAATATGGTACTAACTTTAAACCGAGTTTTTTGCATAGCTCTTTCTCATCAACGGGAAATGATGTGATATTGTAATCAATATAAATATCAATTACCAATCGAGCCATTCTCTCATAATCGCTGCCGTTTCGATACATTTAGTCTCCGTTTCCGAGAATTAACGCAATCAGCTTATTCTTTTCTTCTGCTGTCAAAGAGTTTCCGTTTCTTGCAATCGCCGTTGCTATCTCTGTATAAGGTTTTATATCTGTTTGATCATCATCATTCAGCAAATACTCTGTTGTTACATCAAGAGCTTTTGCAAAATTTATGATAATATCCAAGCGAGCTGTCCTGTCACCCTTTAGATAGCGAGAGACCGATGCTTCTGTTATTCCGCTGAGCTGTGATAACTTTTTCTGTGTTATTCCTTTTGCGTCCATAAGCTGTTTAACTTTCTCCTGCCATGTCATAAGATCAACTCCTTTCTTTTATTATTATAAATTACCGTTTTGCAATTGTCAATAGCTAATTTGAAATATTATCAAATTAGAGTTGAATAATGTGCACCGGCGGTGCATTATAAATAGCATCGGCACGTCTTTGACGTGTCGATACCTTTTCTATGGAAAGAGAGTGAAAGTAATGTTCTACGTGGAACGTTCTTTTATGGGTTCTGCCGTAAAATGAACGCCTTCGGCGTGCTATAGAAAACGGCCGCCCTGGCGGACGACCGTTGAATACTAACTATAAGCTGTACCTGATAATTTTCAGGTGCGGCTTTTTTATTTTGAAAATTCCACAGCGATCCTGCCGATAAGCTGGTACTGTTCGCTGCTAAGTTTTTTCGGATATGCAGTTTGTTTGTCACGGAAGGCTTCAGCAAGCTCACGCATGATCTGGATCTGTTCTTCTGAGAGTTTTACAGTAGAAATATTAATGCTTTTTTCCATACCGGACAGATAATCCATTGAAACATTGAAAATAGCAGCGAAAGACCGGACTGTATCAAATGTCGGGCTTTGAAGATTTTTTTCATATTTACTTATGATAGAACTTTCTTTGTTGATCATATCTGCAAGCTGTTTTTGAGTGATTCCTCTTTCCGTTCTTAATTTTTGCAGAATCATTCCGAAATCATATGCAGTGTCCATGTTATCACCTCAAAAACTAATCTAACTTGATTAATATACCGATTTTATCTTTGTTAACTTGATAAATACGCAAATCAGTGGTACAATAATTGATATATTATCTATAGTTATATATCTGAATTTGAAAATACATCAAGTATATGATATTGGGACTTGATTCTGGAGGAGAATTTCCTTGAACGAACTTATTGAATTAAATAAATATCCGGTAAAGGAAGTGCTCCCATTGCTTCTGAAGGATAAGACTACCGGAAAGAATATTATTTTTGCAACTGATACATACAGCAAATACGAATTTTACGAGAACGACGAGATCACAGTAGGGGCTTTATTCGGCTTTGAATCGTGTGATATTCAGCCGAGAGTTTTCAAGGATCAGTCGGAACAGACCGACCGTACCCGAAAGAAAGCAGAAGTTTTTTCGCCGACCTGGATATGCAATAAGATGAACAATCACTGCGATTCTGACTGGTTCGAATGCGAAGGCGTTTTCAACGTACTAAACGACCAGATGTGGAATACTACCGCTGAAAAGATCGACTTTTCTGATAAAAAAGACTGGAAGAAATACGTTGATTCAAGGAGACTTGAAATCACCTGCGGCGAAGCACCGTATATCGTATCAAGGTATGATGCTACAACAGGTGAACCGATAGATACTAAAGATAGAATAGGATTTCTTGACCGTAAGCTGCGTGTTGTGAGTGAGAATACGGAAACAGAAGAAGAATGGATCGAATGGGCGATAAGGGCTGTTCAGAGCGTTTACGGATATGAATTTCAGGGAGATAATCTTCTTATTGCAAGGATAAATATTCTTATTTCGTTCTGCGATTATCTGAAAGAAAAATGGGGTCATGAAGCAGAGACAGATGTACTTAAGAAGATAGCGAATATTATCTCATGGAACTTCTGGCAGATGGATGGCCTGACAAATTCTGTTCCGGAATTTGAAGAGAAAGAAAAGTTTGTTCAAATGGCGTTGTTTGATATCGGGACTGAACCGGAGAGATTAGAAGGCAGGCAATTGTGTAAGATACAGAACTGGAGAAATAAAGATTCACTTCTGTTTGATGACATACAAAGTAAGAAAAGGGGTAAGACTATGAAATTTGATTATGTTATAGGGAATCCGCCTTATCAGGAAGAGCAAGTTTCTAATGATATAGAAAGCTCGCAGAAAAACTTTGCACCTTCAATATATAATTTGTTTATGGATAGTGCTTTTGATATTGGAAGTAAAGTTGAATTGATTCATCCAGCAAGATTTCTATTTAATGCGGGAAATACACCTAAAGCGTGGAATGAAAAAATGCTTAACGATGAACATTTTAAAGTTCTTAGTTATTCACCGGATAGTAGTGATATTTTCCCAACATTATCGACTCCTCTTAAAGGTGGAATTGCTATTACATATAGAGATCAATCTAAATCATATGGAGCAATTAAAGCGTTCACTCAATATCGAGAAGTGAACACTGTTCTTCATAAAGTTACGGAAACTGATGATTTTAATAGCTTAGTAGATATTATTTTTTCGAGAACAGCGTACCGTTTAACTGATAAAATGCATTCAGATTATCCCGAAGCAAAAGATTTATTGAGTAACGGTCATTTATATGATATGGCATCAAATATTTTTGACAGACTTCCTTTTATTTTTTATGATGAAGAACCGAATGATGGTATAGAATACATACGAGTTTTAGGAAGAGAAGATTCAAGACGAGTTTACAAATATATTCGTAAAGAATATGTGAATGATGTAGAGAACTTGAACTACTATAAGGTATTAGTTCCTCAAGCTAACGGAAGCGGATTATTTGGAGAAGTGATGAGTGCAACAATCGTCGAAGAACCTAATACAGGTAATACTGAAACCTTCATAAGTATAGGGAAGGCTGAGACTAAAGAAGAAGCTGATTCAATACAGAAATATATTCATACTAAGTTTGCAAGAACACTTTTAGGCGTTTTAAAAGTGACTCAGAACGGAAATAAGCCAGTATGGAGATATATTCCTCTTCAGGACTTCACCTCATCAAGCGACATTGACTGGAGCAAGTCCATCGCTGAAATTGATCAGCAGCTTTACAGGAAATATGGTTTATCGGATGAAGAAATCGAATTTATCGAGACACACGTAAAGGAGATGAACTGATATGGAAGGGATTATTAACGGGATCGCTGTAAATACAGTAGAAAAGATCAATCCGATGATCTATGCTTATACAACACCGTCGTATCCGCCGCATGACGGAATGACGAAGATCGGATATACGGAAAAGCAGACTGTTGATGATAGGATAAATCAGCAGAACCATACTAATGATATGGAATGGAAGCTTGAATGGAAAAAACGAGCAATATATGACAATGAAGAGGGTAAAAGTTTTACCGATCATGACTTTCATGCATATCTTAAGAAGAAAAACATCAAACGAAAGCCGAACACTGAATGGTTCTACATTTCTGGTGAAGAGTCGGAAAAGTATATCAATGAGTTTCGCGGAAACAAGGGAATACTGTTTGCTAAAGGTACGGCTGTACCTTATGAACTCCGTGATGAACAGGACAAAGCAGTGACAGCTGCAAAGATGTATTTTGAAAGTCACAGTAATGGTGAATTCCTATGGAATGCAAAGCCTCGTTTCGGAAAGACGCTTGCAACATATGATCTTTGCAAACGTATGAGCGCTGAGAAGAATAGCAATAATGACTTCAACGTTCTTATAGTTACCAACCGTCCGGCAATAGCGACTTCATGGTATTCTGACTTTGTTACTTTTCTTGGTGATGAATCAGGTTTTGTATTTGTCAGTGAAACTGTATCACTGAAAGAGGAGCCGTTTGTTCTTACAATGAAGCAGTATCAGGATAGTCGTAAAAATGGGGTATTCAGAAATGCAATAATATTTGTAAGTCTTCAGGATCTTAAGGGTTCAGTACATTTCGGAGGACAGTTTAATAAACTGAATGAAGTCAGCGAAATGGAATGGGATCTGCTCATAGTTGATGAGGCTCATGAGGGTGTCGATACTGTGAAGACTGATATTGCATTTTATCAGATAAAGAGAAAACATACTCTTCATCTTTCAGGTACACCATTCAAGGCACTTGCAAACGACAAATTTGATGAAAAAGCAATATTCAACTGGACGTATGCCGATGAGCAGAAAAAGAAACGTGACTGGGATGAAACACAGGGAACAAATCCGTATGCTTCACTTCCACGTCTTAATCTGTTCACTTATCAGATGTCAGAGATCATTCGTGACAAGCTTGAAAAAGGCGTTGAAATAGACGATAAAACAGAAGAATACGCCTTTGACCTGAATCTGTTCTTTGCAACCCATGACAACGGTGCATTTGTTTATGATTCATCGGTTGACAAATTCCTTGATGCACTTACCAACCTTGAAAAATACCCTTTTTCCACGCCCGAACTCAGAAATGAACTGAAACATACTCTCTGGCTTTTAAACCGGGTTGACAGTGCAAAAGCTCTTGTAAAGAAACTGAAAGCACATCCTGTTTTCAGTGAATATGAGATAATCCTTGCTGCCGGAGACGGAAAGCTTTCAGAAGATGATGAAACAAAGAACTCATATAACAGAGTTCGTCAAGCTATAGATAATGCCCTGGCTATAGAAGCTAAGAATCGTGAAGGCAAAACCAAGACTATAACCATATCTGTCGGACAGCTTACTACCGGCATTACAATACCGGAATGGACTGCAGTTCTTATGCTCAGCAATATCAAGAGTCCGGCACTTTATATGCAGGCGGCGTTCAGAGCGCAGAATCCGTGGAAATATTCATATAACGGAGATTATTTCGTTAAGGAGAATGCTTACGTCTTCGACTTTGATCCTGCAAGAACGCTCACCATTTTTGAAGAGTTTGCAAATGATCTTTCATCGGACACATCCGGCGGAAAAGGTGACAGCGATTCAAGAAAGCAGCATGTACGTGAACTTCTGAATTTCTTCCCGGTTATCGGTGAGGATGAAGAAGGTAAAATGACCGAACTTGATGCCGAGAAAGTTCTTTCAATTCCAAGAAAGATACGTTCTCTGGAAGTAGTCAGACGAGGTTTCATGTCCAATTTCCTGTTTCAGAACATTGGAAACATATTCGGTGCTCCGCAGGAAGTCATCGATATCATACAGCAGTTTGAGCCTGTATCTGAAGGTGAGCTGGTCGGAGTTTCAAAAGAAGAACGCGAAAAAGTATCTGTCGATGAAAACGGTGAAATAAAACTTGATGAGAATCTTGTTATCGGAAGAATACAGGATGTTTTCGGGGAAAAGATATACTCTCAGATAGCTGAAACGATCGAAACCAAAACAGCTGAGATCGTGGAAAATACACCTGAAAGGAAGATTATAGACAGTCTTAAGGAAACATTCAAAACAGAACTTGTGAATCCGGTCATGAAAATGGCAGTCAGCAAATACGGATCTGATCTGAATTCAAAAGATGAAAAGAAAATCAAAAAACAGCTTGAGATAAAGACAGACAGCATCGTTATTAAAGAAGTCGGCGATTTTAATATACGGAAAAATGAGATTGAAATACAGAGAGAAGAGGCACTGACAAACCTTGCAGCAAGAGGACAAAGCGAAGCGGAGGTCAATGCTGAATTCAACGCACTGATCACGGAAGCTAAAGAAAAATTCAGGGAACGTATTTCTGAAAAGCTGGAAGAAACGCTTCCGGCGCTTACGACTGAGGTAGTGCGAAATGTCGAAACCAGAAAGCAGGAACGTCAGAAGGATACAATAGAAGATGCTGTACGTAATCATCTCCGCGGATTTACCCGTACCATTCCGTCATTTCTTATGGCATACGGAGATGAGAACACCACTCTTAAGAATTTTGATACGATTATTCCTGACGAAGTTTTCCGTGAAGTCACAAGTATAACGCTTGATGAATTCCGTTTTCTCCGTGACGGCGGTGATTATACCGATGCAGATACGGGAGAGAAGAAGCATTATCAGGGCAATCTGTTTGATGAAGTCGTGTTCAATGATTCAGTAAAGGAATTCCTTGCACTGAAAGAACGTCTTGCAGATTATTTTGATGAAAGTCATGACGAGGATATTTTCGACTATATTCCGCCGCAGAAGACTAATCAGATCTTCACACCGAAGAAGATAGTAAAACAGATGGTGGATATGCTTGAAGCTGAAAATCCGGGATGCTTTGATGATCCGGAAAAAACATTTGCAGATCTTTACATGAAGTCAGGACTTTACATAACCGAGATTGTAAAGAGACTATACAACAGTCCTAAGATAACAGAGTGTTATCCGGACAGAGAAGAACGCCTTGATCATATCTTTTCTAATCAGGTCTATGGCCTTGCACCAACGGAAATAATTTACCGCATAGCACTGAGTTTTATCCTCGGATTTGATGGCTCTGATACGGAACGCAGACATAATTTCCGTATGCTTGATGCACTTCCATATGCCAAGGAAGGTACACTTGAAAAGAAACTCGATGAGGTGTTCGGATAACTTTGCAAAATCGAATAATGTGCACCGGTGGTGCACTATAAATAGCATCGGCACGTCTTTGACGTGCCGATACCTTTTTTATGGAAAGAGTGTACAGATAATGTTCCACGTGGAACATGTTAAACGTGCTATAGAAAACGGCCGCCCTAGACTGACCGTTGAAATGGAATCTATTATCTCACGTGTTTTGACATGAGTTGATATGTTGATTTTATTATATTCCAATTACAGCCTTTGTTATAAACATGAATTAAGGAAAATCTTTTGGAATGCTTATTTCTAAAGTCGTATATGCTGAAACGGAAAGTTTGTTTTATAATTAGCGTTCAATCAACCAAAGTACTCTTCAAAATGTAACTGACTAATCATACATCCATTGTTTCGTAAAGGAATAATAACATTTTGAAAATACCAGGAGAAATCTGTTGTTTTGTTTGATAATTCTTTTCTATATAGATTCAGCCCAAGAGTTATTTCTTGTGTTGATGATGCTAAAACAGATAATCCGGCTTTAATATTACCTTTAAAAAATAAATTAATGCCTATTATTTCGTTATTTTTCTGCTTGTGGTTGATAATATTTATAAGTGTATCTTTAGATAATTGTTCGGTTTTCCAGTTGAATTCATCTTTATCTTCAACAGGAAGATATTCGGTAAAACCATTGTAGTTATATGATTCCCAATTTAGCTTACTAAGCAATAAAATAAAATCGGAGATTTTGTTTGAAAAATCTTCACAATTTAGTGTTATAGATGCTTCATAGCTCATATGTTATACCTCGCTTTTAGAATAGAATTTCAGTGAATGGAATGCCTTTTTTAGTAAGCCATTGTTTAATTTTATCTGGTATAGGCGAATTAGAAAAAAGTTCGTATGAAGCTCCATTTTCTTTTGCTATTCGCAATCTATCTCCCATATCGGATTGAAATTTAGTATGTTTTAACTTTTGATTTTATTTTGTTGTTGCGCTTTGGTTTCATAAAAAAGTTGCCTTTCTGATAAAAAATAACTTTAAACATGATTGGAGTGGTTTAACAAGTCTGCTGTAACACTTTACAATTTATTATAACATAAACGCTACTATATAATCAAGACATATTGAAATTAGAATGTGTTGGATTTTGTGTCTGAAATATAGTATAAACCACGTGGAACATTTTTATAGAGCTGGTTTGAAGTATATTTTTAAAAAAATATGAGTTATAATAAAAATTGACCGTAAGATTTAAGACGAAATCCCGTCAGTATAAGTGAAGGGAGGAAAAACTATTGGATGATAAAACGATAATCAGACATTACTGGGACAGAAACGAGATTGCACTTAAGGAAACGGATGAAAAATACGGACCGTTCTGTACTTCCATTGCAATGAATATTCTCAATGACAGGGAAGACACAAAGGAATGTGTGAACGATACATATCTGAAAACATGGAATGCAATACCTCCGGCACGTCCTGCAGTTTTTCCGGCGTTTATCGGAAGGATAACGAGAAATCTTGCTTTTGACAGATATAACAGCAGGAAGGCGGCTAAACGAGGAGGCGGAGAGATGAATGCAGTACTCGAAGAACTGGAAGAATCTCTGCCGGACAGAACTGCAAACGTGGAAAGTGACGAGAAAGAGCTGGCGGAAGCCCTGAATGAATTTCTGACCTCACTTCCGGATAAAAACAGAGATATTTTTGTGCTGAGATACTGGCATGCGGAGAGTGTCACAAATATCGCGAAGATCTTTGATATGACGGAAAACAGCGTTTCAGCACTTCTGAGCAGACTTCGGAATAAACTGCATAAACATCTGACAGAAAGGGGATTCGAGCCATGACCAGAGAAGATATGTTCAGAGTATTCGGAAATATAGATGACAGTTTCATTGTTTCTGCTGAGATAAAAAGAAGCGGAAAAGCGTTCGGATTATCTGAAACGGATAAAGGTCCGGCAGAATCAGATATGTCAGCTATAATACCACCGCAGAGTTCAGCAATGGAGAGCACTTCTGATAAAAAAGATCCAGTCGTTTCAGGTTCCGGAACAGAAAGGACGATAGTTATGGATGTTGTCAGAAAGAAAAGCCGGAAAATAAAGATCGTAGTCGTCGCTGCTCTGATTGCTGTAACGGCTGCTGCAGCGGCGGTATATCTCGGAACAAAGAAAGATAAGAATGAGAATAAAGAGAAGATAATAACGAATTATTTTAGAGAAGATCCTGATTTTGATATTTCCGCAGACAGGCTGATGCCGGAAACTATCGAGTTTAACGGGAATGGATTATACTACGTCGAATTTGTACAGCAGGTAATTACAGGTTCCGGTTACGTATCGGAGACCGTTGATGTCGGATATCATATCTGTAAGACTGATCTTTCCGGAAACATTATCAAAAAGATAAAAACAGATGATCTCGGATGCGGAGCTGATGCTGCTGTAATGAGAATAAGAAGTCTTGATAACGGCGATGTCTGGATACTTGTAAAGTCGTATGATTCAGAAAAGCATACCGAACCGTTTTATCTTGTAAAAACTGATGCAGATCTCAACGTTAAGGAGAAAATCACTCTTGATGAAAAACTTACAGGAGGAAAACCTTCACAGCCTTACTATCAGGATTTTATTGCAGACAGTAACGGCCAGATCGTTCTTTATGATCAGCAATGTAAGGATCTTGTTTTTATAGATTCAGAAGGCAGAAAAACGCGTAAAGATGCAGATTCTTCGTTTTACTATTTTTTCAGAAGCGGTGAAAAATGCTATTGCTGTGAGAACGGCAACGAATCGTCAGAAACAACAGTTTACAGTATTGACTTCGATGACGGTAATCTTGATGAAGTGAACAAATTTGATTTCAGGCTATCAGGACTGTCTGACAGCAACGGAAAATATGATGCCTGCTTTATATTCTATGATGGCCTTTACGGATATAGTGTCAGTGAAAACAAAGCTGAAGAACTTATAAACTGGCTGGATTCTGATGTTGACTATATTCCGTATAAAAGTGTTGTACTGGATGAAAACACTATAGTTGTCGGAGACTACAGGTATGATAATGGCACTCCGTCCGGTCTGGGTCTTCGACTTCTCAGAAGAGTTGATGATGATACGCTGAAAAAGATTCAGGAACGACGCGTGATCGATTGCGCATCTGGTGTAACAGGATCTGTTTCGACAAAACTGATTACAGAATTCAACAGGACAAATGAAAATTACCGGATTCATCTTGAAGACTACGGTAAGTACGCAGATTACAGTGATTCTTGGTTTAACGAATCTGGATTATCAGTTCTTGAAAAGGAGATAATGAAAGGTGATACTCCTGATATTATCATGTTCGGCGAGGATTTTGACTATATGCGGTATATCGGGTTTAATGCCTTTGACGATATCGACGAGTTGATGGCGGAAACAGATTTTAACCGTGACGATTATTTTGAAAACATACTTGATTCGATGAAGGTGAACGGCAGGCAGTGTGCTGTACCTTTGGCATTTACACTGAACGGGTTTTACGGAAACAAAGAAGTTACCGGCGATATCGGTGATATAAAACTAAGTGAACTTGCGAAAATGCAGGATGTAAAACCATTGTTTTACGGTGAGCCATACAACAGTATCGCAGATTCACTCATTTACAAAAATATTTCTGAATTTGTCGATATCGAAAACTATTCATGCGATTTTGATAATCAGAATTTTAAAGATGTACTCGAAATAATAAAGAAATGCGGGGTTACCGATGAAGAATACACTGAAATCACATCATATAATCCGCAGAAAGACGGTGGTCAGTCAGATTATGGAACAAGAATGAATGAAGGTAAATGTATGTTCGCACCATATACCTTGACATCGTTCAGTGATTATGTGTACAGAAAACAGCGGGATGCTCTTAAAGAAATTACGTTTACAGGTTTACCTGCCGGAAAAAAGAGCGGTGCTGTGGTCACAACTCAGTTTTCCATTGCTGTTTTTGATTCGTCGGATAAAAAAGAAGGAGCGGCAGATTTTCTGATGTTTATGCTTTCTGATGAAGCACAGAAAACAATTAACAGTTCAACAGACATGGAGATGTGGTCTCTGCCGGTTAAGAGAACAGTTTATGAAGAATTGTGGCAACAGGCGAGTGCTATCAAATTGTATTCTCCTTCGACCGGTAATGATTGTTACGGAAAAACTTACACGGTAAAACCGGCGGATAAAAATGTACGCAAGACATTTGACGATGCGATAGCATCTGCATCCGCGACAACACTTTCAGACAGCAATATCAGAAAGATCATTTATGAACAGGTGGAACTTTATCTTGAAGGAGGTCAGACGACTGAAGAAACGGCAGCAAATATTCAGAAGAAAGTAACAATGTATTTAAAAGAAATAAAGTGATATGAATAAGAGAACACCCTTACCCGTGCAGATGCGGATAAGGGTGTTCTTTTTGAAAAATGTACGCCTTCGGCGTGCTATGGAAAACGGCCGCCCTGGCGGACGACCGTATGAATCGGATTTTTATCTTTGAAATAAAAACACTACAAAAATGCCGAGAAGCAGCAGGGCGGTGGAGAGTATTATGATCAGTGCTGTGTTGTCGGAACTGCTCCGGGGATCATTTCTGTCTGCTCCGACGATTTTGTTGTATGCTTCGTCACGGTCGCTTTCGGATTTAAGTGGTTTTTTCTCATCGTTATGAGCGTTTGATTCTTCTTCGCCCATCACATGTCCGCATCGTTCACAGAAGAAAAACTGGTTATATGGTGCGCCGCATTTTTCGCAGTATATGATCATATTGATACATCTCCTTTGTAAGAGTGTTTAAGGATAAGGCTGCTCCAGTAATTTTCGTAATTCGGTTTCAAAGATCCTGTTCTGATCAGCATCACGCTTCGATATGTGCGGGATACGATGGCGCGTCATACGGCTTTTTTTATTTACCGCACGTATTTCGAGAAGTCCGCCGATGTTTTCTTCAGTGTAAAGCCTGCCGTCCTGGTTTATGACGAAAGCGCCTTTTGCAAGGCACATGGCAGCAAGGCCGTAGTCCTGCGTAATTACTATATCGCCCTTCTTAAGAAGATTTACAATTCTGAAGTCGGCACTGTCCGCACCTTTTTCCACGGTTATCACCTTTGCATTCGGTATATCGAAGACATGTGAAGTATCGCAGACTATTGTGCACGGAATGTTTTTCTCTTTCGCTATGCTGACGGTCAGTCTGGTTACCGGACATCCGTCGGCGTCAATTACTATCTGCCTCATATAATTGAATATTCAAGGTTTTCCCATTTGAGACGGCTGCCGGTGTCGGTCCCGAACGGAAGAAGTGCCATAGCGATGAGCATTGTGTCATCAGTCTCGATGTCCGTTCTTTTCAGTGTGGCATAGTCGCCGTCGATTTTGATCACTTCATAATAGTATGGTCCCATGATTTTACCTCCGTAAGTATTTCTGGCTTTTATTGTATCACAGCCACCCTGCACTGTCAATGCCGGAATGTTCCACGTGGAACAATTCAGCGGGGACACTTTGCTTTAAAACGAACGCCTTCGGCGTGCTATGGAAAGCAAGATGAATTGAAGACAGAATGAGGTGGATTTTTTATCTGAAATATAGTATAATTTATTTGACACTAAACGAAAAACATGAGGTGATATCGTGCTGAAAAACCAACAGTTTTAACTGAAGATTCAACCAACGGTATAATTACTAAAACAATAAATGACTGACATATCAGTACCACATTAATTTGTAGTTTTGATATGTCAGTTTTTTTTAGTTTTGAAATTATGGATTATCAGAGATTGACTCCGGAATAAAACTGTGATATAATTTACTAAATCATAAATTACTAAATCGTAAATTAGCAATTTACAGAGAGGGGTCAGGGTATGTTTATCGGGAGAAAAGAAGAACTGACAAAGCTTGAAAAGCTCTATAAAACTGATAAATTTCAAATGCCTGTAATTTACGGACGACGACGTATAGGAAAAACAGCTCTTATAAATGAATTTATAAAAGGTAAACCGGCAATATCGTTTACTGCGATAGAAAGCAGTAAAAATCAGAACCTTGAAAATTTCAGTAAATGCATAATGAAGTTTGCATCAGGCAGGGATTCGGATTTTCTGCCGTCTTTCGGTAGTTTTCAGGAAGCGCTGGAATATGTATTTGATATTTCACGGGATAAAAGGATCGTTCTGACGATCGATGAATATCCGTATCTGGCAAAGGCGGATGCAACTATCTCATCCGTTCTTCAGTCAGCTATTGACAGACATAAGGATAATTCAAAGCTGTTTATAATTCTCTGTGGTTCATCAATGTCATTTATGGAGAATCAGGTGCTTGGATATGAAAGTCCTCTGTATGGCAGAAGAACGGCTCAGTTTAAGATAAATCCGTTTACGTTCTTTGAAATCAAAGAATATATGAAGCCTCTGGATTATTACGATACAGCTCTTCTTTACGGGGCTTCCGGAGGTACTCCTCAGTATTTTCTTCAGTATGACAGGAATATTTCAGCTAAAGAAAATATTACAGATAAAATTCTTGATACAAGTTCCTATCTTTTTGAAGAACCTGAAAATCTTCTTAAACAGGAAGTACGTGAAGCTGCTCTGTACAACTCAGTTATTACGGCAGTAGCCGGGGGAAGCACTAAACTTGCAGAGATCGCGACAAAGATATCTGTTGAAACATCAGCATGTTCAAACTGTCTGAAAAAACTTATTTCACTTGGAATTGTAAAAAAGGAAACTCCTTTCGGAGAAAAACAGGGAAGAAAAAGTCTGTATGAAGTGGAGGATAATCTTTTCCGTTTCTGGTACAGATTTATTCCAAACAATATTTCCGCACTTGAAAACGGAATGACAGAGGTTATATATGAGAAGATCAGCTTACAGTTCGACACATATATGGGCAGCATTTTTGAAGAAATATGCAAACAGTATCTATGGATAAAAAATCGTAAAGGAGAACTGCCTTTTGTATTTACATCTCTCGGAAGATGGTGGGGTACAGACAGTGCGACGCGTACACAGGAAGAAATAGATATAATAGCAGCAGATGAAGAAAAAGCGATTTTCTGTGAATGCAAATGGAACAACAGACCGATTGGTTATGAAGTTCTGAAAAAACTCATAAAACGCAGCAGCCTTGTGAAGTTTGAAAAACAATATCTGTTTCTGTTTTCCAAATCAGGATTTACTGATGAATGCAGGAAGGTAGCGGAGAACTCAGACAATATCACTCTTGTTACATTTGATGAGATGTGTGAGGTATGAAGATAAATGGAGTAAAATGAATGAAAAGACCGAGAAAAATAAAATATATTAACAATAGTCTTGACAGAAAAACAAGATCGCGTGACAGTTTTATTAGAGGAATATGTTCGCTTATCATTGGCGGAATGATTGTTCTGCTTGCGCTGTTTGCACTTATTCCTATGCAGAGTCCGGAAGGTTTCTTTATTATACTTATTCCTGCTGCGGTATTTATTGTTTTTGGTGTAATATGTCTCAAAAAACCGGATAAAGATCTGGAAAAAAGTATTGAAATGGATGACCGCTATTCTGAACAATATAATGCAAGGCAGACTGAACTTGACATAAGCAGGGAAAACTACGTAAGTAAAGCAGAAAAACACGGTGGATTATTTAACATGCTTTATGTCAGAGAACTCATGTCAAAGCCGGTATTTATACTGACATGGCTGATTTTTGGCCCTCTGGCGGCCTTAGCCGGAGGTATTGGTATTCGTACTGTCGTTTCGCTTTTCATGTTTTTATTTACATTAATACTTTCTATATGGGATTTTTTGTGTGCATTGTTTGGCTTTAAATATTTTACTTTTTTGAGAACGTATAAAAAATTCGGACTTAATAAAAAAGAAGCTTCACAGGATTTTGCAGAAAGCAGAGTCTACCAGACCCCGAATGAAATGATATCAGTAAGCAGGAGATTTATTCTTTTGCGTGATCAGTTTAAGATGATCGATATAGAAAAGATAAAGTGGATATTTGCCGGATATGATGTTCATAACAAATATGAGGGAAAACACTATACTCACAGTGAAAGAGAATACTTTGTTGCTGTAGATATTCCTTCATACGGAATGTATAAAATATATTGTCCGGAGGAGCTGTGTTCAGTTCTTCTTGATGATATACGAGCTTCCTGTCAGTCGGTAGTTACGGGGTATTCTCAGGAACTTCATGAGCTGTATAAAAAGGATCGTGAAAATTTCAGAGATTCTGCAATATACTGCGCAGTGCCTGACACTGAGCCTTATGGCCCGATGTTTATGTATGATGATTATGAGGGTATCGGAATTCCAAAAAAGTACGATTATTACAAAATCGGCTGACGGTCCGGAAAAAGTGATCGAATGTGAAAAATAGAGGATACAACACTGCACGCAGCTGAAATATATTTGTTTAAACCGAGGAATGTTCCACGTGGAACATTCCTCAAATTTTTTCCTCGCTACCATGACGTTTATCATCATTTTTATTGGTTCTGTTTATCAAATTAAGAAACCCTTAAGAAATATCACATACGGAAATTAAGAAACAGCATTTATAATAAAGAAAAACTTAACAAAAAACTGTATGTGTATGGAGAAACAAAATGATGAACAGAACTGTTAAGATCCCTGTTATGAAAAAAGTTACTGAACGACTTGAAGATATAAGGGACGAGATAAAGGAAGAATGTGATTTACTGTATGCGGAGCAGAGGGAGGAACGCCGGAGAAGACACAGGCGGAGGATACTGGAGTTTTACGGCGGTGTTGTTCCTGCTACCAGAAAAGAGAGAGAACTGTACATAGGAATCGCTGTTACAAAAAAGATCTTCCGTGGTATCGGAACGCTGATCTTCACGCTTTTGATGATGATCATACTTACAGGCACAATAGTCGGAACAGTGACAGTTGTCTATATGCTTGATGTTATGCAGACAACGGAAACGATCATACTTAAGTCTTTCGAGCGTGCCTCGGCTTCATATGTTTATGAAATGAATCCTGAGACAAAGGAGTATGAGATGATCTACAAGCTGTCGCCGGATGAGCATACTGTAAAGATTCCGTGCGATTTTAAATCGATTCCCGATTATGTTAAATTCGCTTTTATATGTATTGAGGACAAGCGTTTTTACTCTCATGAAGGTGTTGACTACAAGCGTACAGGCGGTGCCGTTCTGAATACTGCTTTGAATGCAGTGGGTATCGGAAAAGATGAATTTGGCGGTTCTACCATCACCCAGCAGCTGATCAAAAATGTTACAGGAGATGATGAGAAAAGTCCTGAAAGAAAGCTGCGCGAAATATTCCGTGCGATGAAGGTCGAGAGAAAATATACGAAAGACGATATCCTTGAAGCTTATCTCAATGAGATATATTTCAGCACACTGGACGGATATCAGATGCACGGAATAGAAACGGCCTCTGTCGGATATTTCGGAAAATCGGCGAGTGAGCTTTCGGTAGCGGAAGCGGCTGTTCTGGCTGCAATGCCGAAATCTCCGAACGATTACAACCCGATTGATAATTTCGATGCAAACAGGGAACGTAAGGAGTTATGTCTGAGTATGATGTTTGAAATTGGTGTCATTTCCGCAGATCAGTACGAAGAAGCAATGAGTGAGGAAATACTGCTTACATCCATGCCGGAATTCAAAGCGAAGAATGCCGTTTACAAAAAGCTTTCGGAATGTGAAGATGATTTCGAAAATCCGGCGGTGCTGTCATGGCCGCTGGAGACCGCACTTAGTGAATTCGAGGATTATCTGAGGCAAGAATATCACCTTGACACCAGAGATGAAGCGAAGGAGATCTTCAGAAACGGCGGCTATAAACTGTATCTTTCAACTGACAGAACACTTCAGGCATATCTCGATGAAAAATATGAGGACTGGACGTATTTCCCGAAGGAAACGGACAGTAACGGCGAAAATGTACAGTCGGCCATAGTTGTAATGGATTATGAGGGACATATCCTCGGACTGGAAGGAAAGATAGGAAAGAAGACTCCGGAAACCAACCGCGGATTCAACGTTGCATATGCAGGAGGACGTCAGCCGGGATCGACGATCAAACCGGTAACAACCTATGGTTACGCAATTGAAAACGGCTTTATGACCTATTCATCGTTTTTCTATGACAGATATCTGCCTGCCGGAACGATACCGGGAAATGATACCTGGCCGAGAAACTATGACGGAGAACCTTCGGGCGGTTACTATCCGGCTTACTACTTCCTTAAGAAATCGATCAACACGCTTCCTGCACAGATCGCATATAATGATGGACAGAACCGTATTTCTGCTATATATGAGTTTGCAACTGAGAAGCTGCATCTGGATCTTGATCCGGAGAATGATATGAACTACGCACCGCTGTGTATCGGAGCGACGGATAGCGGACCATCACTTATCAACCTTGCAAACGCCTATATGCCTTACGGAAACAGTGGAAGATACTACAAGGCGAGTATAATAAGCAAATGCGTTGACGGACTGACGGGAGAGATCATTTTTGACAACGATGACCGGGATCACGAGCAGGCGGTAAGTGAGGAAACTGCATATATAATGAATAAGATGATGGAAAACGTAATGGAGCCGGGCGGTACCGGTAATGCAGCAAAGCTTTCGGATACACCGCTTGTCGGAAAGACAGGAACGTCGGAAAACTGGCGTGATATTTCGTTTGTAGGACTTACACCGGATTATATATCCGCACTTTGGGTAGGATATAATATCGGAACCAATGAGTCGGCTATTGAAAATGCAAATTCGGCCGGTATCTGGAAAAGTGTGTTCGGAAACTACGCTGATGAACATTCATCGGGAAAAGATTTTCCGGAGTGTGAAACTGTGATACACGGAAACTACTGTGCCGTGACCGGAATGAGAGCCGGAAACGGCTGTCCGGTGGGTGGTACAGGTTATTTCAAACACGATGATCAGTTATGTACGGTGCATTAAGGAAGGGTACAAACTAAAAGAAATAAAGTGATATGAATAAGTGAACACCCTTGTCCGTGTGATTGCGGATAAGGGTGTTCTGTTATAAAAAGAACGCTTTCGGAGTGCTGTGGAAAGCAGGATGAACTGAAGATAGAATGATGTAGATTTTTTATTTGAAATATAGTATAATTTATTTGACACTAAACGAAAAACATGAGGTGATATCATGCTGAAAATATATTTCGGAGAGATGAAAGGCGAAATTTATAATCCGCCGTTATATTTTGCAAATCAATATGAAGATGAATGGATAACTTCACAGCTTTCAAAGGAAATGATACTGGATGTTGATAAATCAGAGGTGATTTCAGCTCATGTGATAGAAAGCCCGGTTCTTGGAGCTATTACACCGCTTCAGCTTTCGGGCGGAGTGAAGACACTTATTTTAATGGCTCATGAT
>CADAPI010000005.1:37962-39556 GCA_902789705.1 uncultured Ruminococcus sp. | reverse complement strand
GGAGTAAAAAACAACGGTGATCACGAACTTGCAGACCCGAACCAGTACACCCTTATCGAATACGCCTACTATCTGATGGCGAAAGATCTCGGAATAGAAATGAGTGAATGCCGCGTTATAAAAAAGGACGGGCTCAACCATTTCATGACGAAAAGATTTGACCGCATAAACGGAGAAAAAGTCCACATGCAGACTCTTGCTGCACTGTGCCATTTTGACTACAACTACCCGAACATATGCAGCTACGAGGAATACGCACTGCGCGCAAGACAGCTCGGGATAACAAAGAAGGAAACCGAACAGATATATAAGCGAATGGTATATAACGTGATCGGTGTAAACTGCGATGACCATGTAAAGAACTTTTCATTCATGATGAATAAGGCAGGGAAGTGGAGCATAACTCCGGCCTATGACCTTACATATTCATACAACCCGCAGAACCGCTGGATCTCACAGCATCAGATGTCTGTAAACGGAAAGTCATCTGATATTACAGACGAAGACATGATGGAAACCGGAAAGAAAATGGGGCTTTCCTCAGTCTTCTGCCGTGATGCCATCGGAAAAACCAGAAGTGTGATAAATAACTGGATGCATTACGCTGAAAAATCCGGTTTGAGCGAGGAAAGAGCGAACGAAGTAAACGAACTTTTAAAATGAATTAGTTATAGTGAACGTAAAATCTTTTACGTTTACTATATCTTGTAAAACTATTCAGATTAGTGTATAATAATATAGTGACGTCATATTTGTGATATGGTCATTCAAATTCTAAATTAAAAGGAGAACATGATTTATGATCAGAATACAGACTGAAAAGGCTCCGGCTGCTATCGGACCTTATTCACAGGCTATCGTTTCAAACGGAATGGTTTATTTATCAGGCCAGATAGCTATAAATCCGGAGACAGGAAACGTTGAAGCAACAGACATCAAGGGACAGACAGTACAGATCATTAAAAATATATCAGCAATTCTCGATGTTTCAGGCTCTTCATTTGAAAAGGTTGTTAAGACAACATGCTTCCTTGCTGACATGAACGACTTTGCCGCATTCAATGAAGTATACGGAAAATATTTTGTTTCTCTTCCGTCAAGAAGCTGCGTTGCTGCAAAGGCACTTCCGAAAAACGTACTTGCCGAGATCGAAGTAATTGCAGAATCTTCATATAAATAAGGAAAGGTGAATAAAAAATGCCATTTATAAATGTAAAAACAAATACACCGGTTTCAAAAGATAAAGAAACAGCTTTAAAATCAGCACTCGGCGAAGCTATCTCAATTATTCCGGGCAAGTCAGAAAGCTGGCTCATGGTCGAAATAGAACCTGAAAGAAAACTCTATTTCAAGGGTACTGATGCCCCTGCAGCAATGGTAGCTGTAAGCGTATTTGGTTCACCTGACTCTGCTTCATTTGCAAAGCTCACAGACAGGATCTGCACTATCCTTAACAGCGAGCTCGGAATAGATACTGCAAGAACCTACGTTAAGTACGAAGCCACAAGAGACTGGGGCTGGAACGGATCTAATTTTTAATGAAGAAAAAAGTAAAACTTGATATATACTGCGGGGATATCCTCGAAAAGATGAA
>CADAPI010000005.1:7872-37932 GCA_902789705.1 uncultured Ruminococcus sp. | reverse complement strand
TCGATCTTATAGTAACCGATCCTCCGTACAATCTCAGCAAGAACTACGGTAACACACACGACACACTGGAATTTGCCGAATACCTCAATTTCACTGAAGAGTGGATGAAGGAAGCTGACAGAGTGCTTAAGCCTGAGGGGACTATCTACATCTTTATGGGTATGAGATATATTTCCTACGTCTACAATTACCTTGACAGCCAGCTGAAGTATCACTTCAACTCATGGATCGTCTGGTACTACACACAGGGAATAGGGAAGACCATTGGCTTCAGTCCGCGTCATGACGATATTCTCATGTTCACGAAAAGCAAGAAGTTTACCTTCAACCTTGATGCAGTAAGGATACCTCAGAAGTATTACCGCTCGGTTAACAACATGAGAGGAGCTAATCCGGGCAACGTATGGGAATTCTCACACATGCACTACTGCAGCAGAAACCGTCTGTCTCACCCGACTCAAAAGCCGGAGGGACTGTACGAAAGAATTATTCTTGCAAGTACAAATCCGGGTGATACCGTACTTGATCCGTTTGTGGGCTCCGGTACAGCACTTCGTGTATGCCAGCAGACAGGACGAAACTGCATAGGCATAGACATCAATCCTGAATATGTCAAGATGTGTGAGGAAAGACTTGCAAAGCCGTTCACAGGTTTCGACTCCATTGACGACAGAATGACGAGAGTCCCGAATGATCTCAACGACCCGGAGCTTCGTGCTGAATATATCAGAAACCACGTAAAATGGTTCCTAAGCAATCACGAAGATGCCATTCCTGAATTTATTAAGGAAGTTAAGGCAAAGTACGGTGAAAAGCTGAAAAAAGACGGTCAGATGGATCTTCTTGATGAGCTGATCAAAGGAGTAAAGAAACCCCGATGATACTCCGTATGCCTGACTACTGCTCTGATTTCCGCTGTACCGCAGACAAATGTACTGACAACTGCTGTATCGGCTGGGAGATAGACATAGACGATAAGACACTCTCTCACTATCTTTCAGTTAAAGGAGATTTCGGCAGAAGACTTAAAGAGAATATAAATTTCGGAGAGACATCATCGTTTAAGCTGCTTAAGAATGACCGCTGTCCGTTTTTAAACGACAGAAACCTTTGTGATATCTTCACGGAACTCGGCGAAGAACACCTCTGCCAGATATGCACAGATCATCCTCGTTACTTTGAATGGTTTAAGGGTGTAAAGGAAGGCGGAACAGGTCTTGGCTGTGAGGAGAGTGCCCGTATTATAATCACTCAGGATAAGAAGTTTTCGTTTACCGAAACAGTTATTCCTGACGATGACTGTGAAGACTATTCTGACGCGCTTTATGACTTTCTTTATAAGGCAAGAGAGATAATCATAACTTACCTTCAGGACCGAAATCTTTCTGTTGATGAACGTATTGCCGATGTACTTTCCTATGCGGAAGAACTGCAGTACCGCTCAGATAACGGTGAGTATGAACCCTTTAAAATTGAAAGGGACAGGGATAGAAAACTGCCGGACGAGGAAAAGCTTTTGTCCTTCTTTTCAGAACTCGAACCTCTTGATCCGAAACGTCCTGAGTACTTAAAACACTGCCTTTCACTTACAGACGATGTAAAAAAGAACAGGAATGCCTTCCGGAATGCAGTTCCGGATATGGAACGTTATCTTGAAAATATCGCAGTATATTTTATCTGGCGGTATTTTATGAAAGGCGTTTTCAGTGAGGAATTCTATTCATACGTTTTCTTTATGGCTGCAGGCGTTTCAGGGATACGCTATCTTTGTGAATGCTTTTACCTTGAAAACGGAACACTGACTGTAAAAGACGTTATCAGAATAGCCAAGGAGTACTCAAAGGAAACAGAGTATTCAGATGACAATGTAAACGCAGTCCTTGATCTCGCATATAATATTTAAAAAAAACGACCACGTAAACTTATGAAAACAGGTAAGTTTACGTGGTTTTTGTTTTTATCCTCCGGTATTACCGGACACAAAAATCCCCTGTCCTGAATAAACAGAACAGGGGATAATTATTATCAGTGAACAGACAGATGAAATACATCGTCAGTCAGTATTATACTGAATATAAGATCAGAGCTTTCTGTCGTCTGTAACTCTCTTAGTCTTCTTTTCAGATCTTGGAAGTGTACCGATCGGAACAACGATTACCTTGTTAGGTGTCATGCCGATAAGAGCCTTGAACTTCTCCATGATCTCTCCTGAAACCTGATTGAAGTCATACTTACCGTCACATTCAACTGTGAGAAGCATAACGTCCTTGTTTGTTCCTTCTTCACGTGCGATTCTGATAGCATATTCACTTGAAGTACCTTCAACCTTTGCAAGGAGTTCTTCAACCTGCTTAGGGAACATGTTAACGCCGCGAACCTTGAACATGTCATCGCTTCTGCCCTTGATAGTATCGATTCTAGGATAGCATCTGCCGCACTTGCACTTGCCCGGAATGATTCTTGAAAGGTCATGTGTCCTGAATCTGAGGAGAGGAGCACCTTCCTTAACGAGAGTTGTGATAACGATCTCGCCGTCTTCGCCGTCTTCAACCGGCTTGCCTGTGATAGGATCGATAACTTCAATGTAAATAAAGTCATCCCAGTAATGGATACCGTCGTCTTCTTCACATGTGATACCGATACCAGGTCCGTAGATCTCTGTAAGGCCATAGATATCATAGATCTCGTCAACGAGTTCCTTACGGATACGTTCTCTTGTTGTCTCGCTCCATCTTTCTGAACCGAAAACACCCTTCTTAAGCTTGATCTTGTCCTTAAGGCCTCTCTTCTGGATCTCTTCAGCAAGAAGGATACCATATGAAGAAGTAGCAGTGATAACTGTAGTTTCGAGATCCTGCATCATCTGAAGCTGCTTTTCTGTGTTGCCAGGGCCGAGCGGAACTGCCATTGCACCAAGCTTTTCGCATCCTGCCTGAAAACCGATACCTGCTGTCCAGAGGCCGTAGCCAGGTGTGATCTGGATTCTGTCCTTTTTGGTTACGCCTGCTGTTTCATAGCATCTTGCAAACATGATAGCCCAGTCATCAACGTCCTTGGCTGTGTAAGGGATGATAACAGGCTTACCTGTTGTACCTGATGATGAGTGGATTCTTACGATTTCTGATTCATCACATGCCATGATTCCTAAAGGATAAGCATTTCTGAGATCATCCTTGCCTGAGAAAGGAAGCTTTTCAAAGTCTTCCTGACAAGTAACGCCTGTTATACCAGCCTTCTTGTAAACTTCGCCGTAGTAGCTTCCGGAAGCAATAAGTCTTTTTACCTGCTTGTCGATAAGTTCGATCTGTTTTTCGGTTAATTTCATTATTCTTTCTCCTGTCTTGTTTTGATTTTTCCCTAATTTAATCCCGTAATAAGCTTAATTTGCAAGACTTTCGCCTTTTTCAAGCGCACGAAGATTGAGGTCAACAAAACGTTCCTTGACACGTTCTCTGATCTCTGCAACAACGTGATCCTTTTTCAGTCCTGCCTTGCCGGTGCCGAGTGCAACGCCAAGAATTGCAACGTTGAACACCTTTGATGAACCAAGTTCACCGCATATCTTTTCAGCATCAACCACGATGACTGAACATTTCTTCTTAAGATATTCTATCATTTCGCTGCCGTCGTAACCAGTGCTCTTAAGTGACTCTGTAACAGGTTTTACAGGAACAGAGTTTACGATAACAACGCCGTCTTTTTTAAGGTATTTAAGATTTCTTACAGCTTCTGAAGGTTCAAAAGCGAGAATAAGATCTGCTGATCCAAGCGGGATAAGCGGAGCACTTGCCTTATCACCGATACGGACATGGCTGGTAACAGAGCCGCCGCGCTGTGCCATACCGATAGTTTCAGCTGAATGAACGATATTTCCGTCACGCATTGCTGCTGATGCGATAAGCTTTGAAGCGAGTACAGTACCCTGACCGCCTACGCCGCAGAGAAGGATATCCTTATTCAATTGTAACACCTCCAATCGCATTTACAGGGCAGATCTGACCGCAGAGTCCGCAGCCAGTACAGAGTGAGTTGTCGATTGCTACCTTACCGTTTTCGATAACGATAGCAGGACAGCCAATCTCTCTTATACACTTTTTGCACTGAATACACTTGTCTGAAATAACCGCTCTCTTTGTCGGTCTGAAAAGTGCGATACAAGGTGACCTGAAGATGATCGCCTTAACGCCAGGAGTGTCAGCGCATTCCTTAACTGCTGAAACTGATGCTTCAAGATCAAGAGGATCAACTGTAATGATCTTCTTAAGACCGATACCTTCAAGGATTTTAATTATATCAACTTTTTCAATTATGTCACCCATCATGTTCTTTCCTGTACCAGGATGAGGCTGATGGCCTGTCATAGCTGTTGTTGAGTTGTCAAGAACGCAGAGGATCATATCTGCTTCATTGTATACAGCGTTTACAACACCGGTCATACCTGAAGCAAAGAATGTCGAGTCACCGACGAATGAGAATGCCACGCCGTCCTTTTCAAGGTGATTGAAGCCCTGAGCCATTGTAATACCGGCACCCATACAGAGGCAGGTATCGCACATGTCAAGAGGCATAGCGTTGCCGAGTGTGTAGCAGCCGATATCGCCGCAGTAGAATGTCTTTCTGCCGGCCATTGCCTTCTTTACAGCGTAGAAGGATGCACGGTGAGGGCAGCCTGCGCAGAGCACCGGAGGTCTTACAGGAAGTTCCGGAAGATCTGAAATGTCGAGCTTTTCAGGAAGAGTTTCACCAAGGAACTGTGAGATGATCTCAGCTGCATAGTCAGATGAGTTTTCACCTGCGAGAGCACCGTGTCCTGTAGCCTTGCCGAGGATCTTTACCGAAAGATGATGCTTTCCGGCTGTCTTCAGAAGCTGGTTCTCAATGTAAGGGCTGAGTTCCTCGAAGCATAGAACCTCGTCACATTTTTCAAGAACTGAAAGCGCAAGCTTTTCAGGGAACGGATGTGGTGTTGCGATCTTTACGAGAGTAACGTCCTCACGGTCACCAAGATATTCTTTAGCGTATGAGTAGCTTACACCTGAAGCAAACACTGCTTTTCTGCCTGAGCCCTGAACTGTATTGTGTGAATATTCCGAGAAGTCGTCACCCATGATGACGTTTCTCTTTTCGATTGCAATATGATTGTTATATGAAAGGCGAGGAAAGATGACCCATTTCTTTGAGTCCTTGATAAATCCTTCGTATTCCTTAGCCTTAAAGTTTTCATCGAATTCGATCGATGCATATGCGTGACAGACTCTTGTAGTCGGTCTGAAAAGAACAGGCGTATTGTATTTTTCTGAATAATCGAAAGCATCCTGGATCATCTGGAAAGCTTCTTCAGGAGAAGTCGGATCAAAAACAGGAATTCGGGCAAAGTCACCGAACATTCTGGTGTCCTGTTCAGTCTGTGATGAAATCGGGCCAGGATCGTCAGCAGATACTATGACCATACCGCCCTTAACGCCTACATAGGCAAGTGACATGAGAGGATCGGAAGCAACATTAAGTCCGACCTGCTTCATTGTTACCATTGTACGTGCACCTGTATATGCTGCACCTGCAGCAACTTCAAGAGCAGCCTTTTCATTTACTGACCACTCAAGATATACATCTTTCCCCTTGTATTTCTGAATTGTCTCAATAATCTCTGATGAAGGTGTTCCAGGATAACCTGAAACAAGATTTACCCCGGCAGCAAGTGCACCGAGTGCTATGGCGCTGTTGCCCATAACATATTCTTTTTTCATACCAAAACCCTTTCGTTTTTCCTTATATAGCTAACAGCAAAATAATTTGCCGTTTTACTAACAGAATTCGAGCTTGTTTATATCGCTCACCGCGCCGGAACCGGCGCCGTTTTCGCCTGCGATCGCATACTCTACGGCACTGTGGGATATCATTCTTAAATAAATGAACATACCGTCAGCAGGTTTCTTAACTCTGATAATATGTTTCTGTGCCATGGATGCAGGCATCATATTATCAGCTGCCTCAGGAAGACAGGTGTAGTAAAGTTCAATCCTCGGTACATCCGCTTCGGTGAATTTTATCCATTCACCATCCTTAAGCGATGACTTCGGAATATCGCAGATAAACAGATCGTCTTCGCAGTGACCAAGGTAATAGCCGAATGAATTTTCTTCCTTCGTTTCATTGGAAGATACGACCTTGATCCTTGAACCGAGCCTTCCTTTGATCAGTCCGTAGGCAACGCCGGTCTTACCGGTAGGTCCGGAAAGTTCACCCGGAACAGCCTTTATACCGTTTTTCAGCTGTATAGCTGCCGCTTCCGGAGTACCAAGAGAAGGGTAGATCCTGAAAAGCTCCTTATCATATTGCTTTTCAGTGGAGTGCGAATACATTTCTGTATATTTATCAAAAAGCTTTTTAAGCAGAGGACATTTTCCGGAATTACCGGCAAGAAAAATCTCCATTCCTCCGTATTCAGCTATTTTTTCAATACTGAAGCAGTTCTTCAAGAAGATAAAAAACTGTCTTACGCCCTGTTCAATGCGGTTTTCAAGCAGTTCAGCGAGGTCGATAAATATACCTACTGCCTCATTGTTGATGTCAAGCATGAAATCTTCAAGAAGCTCGCCGTCATTATCGAACAGGTCAACTTTGATGTATCCCTTGTCGATCTGTTTCAGTGCGGAAATACTCGCTTCATCAAGCGTTGGCGACTCTGAATACGGGTCAACTCCGCTTCCGAGATTTTCCCAGAACGGTCGAAGCTTTTCCATGAGCTGTTTCATATTCCTTTTGGCTTTCTGAGAATTGGATATCAGTGTTTCCGATCCGAGAAACCGCTCACATCCGTTAGGAAGTGAAAACTCTATGCCCTTGAAATCGTATTTGCCGTTTCTTCTCAAAAGCCTGCTGTGATTTGCCTTGAATATCTCGAAGGCAAGCATTTCCAGAAGGTTTTCACCGCCCAGATAGCGGTCGCCTCCTGAAGATATATGGGTAATGACATAGTCATATTTTTTCTTTTCCGAAGCATCGGAACGCCTGTACGAACCGAAACTGAAATCAGTCGTACCGCCGCCGAAGTCAAATACACCGTAAAGATATTCCTCACCGCATGCCGGCTTGAGTCCGTATTCACTGAAAGCAGTGATCGCATATGCAACAGGTTCACTTACACCGGTCTGCACGCTGAAAATATCCATGCAGTTTCTGTCTTCAAGAACAGTTACCGGAAGTGATTTTCTTATTCCTTTGCGGAAACTGTTAAGTATCTTTTCCTTCAGTTCCTTTTCGTAGGTAATAGGGAAGGAGAGAAGATAGTCAAGATATATGCCGTTACGGATATTATTGATATAAAGTCCGAGATAATAGGCATATATCTCAAGGGGATCAAATCTGTTTTCATCACCTGTAAGATAGGAAGTGAGTTGATACTCGTTCCCGCACTGATCCTTTATAGTGACAATATGGTTTTTGTCAGAGTCAGCGCACCACTGTTTCAGGTCGTAGAAATAGGAATAGAAGTTGTCAGAAACAGTGCTTGATGTCATGTTTCTGCATGCAGTATGTGAAACCGTCACATCATTCCATTCAGTGTCAGGCCTTCCTTCAGCACTTTCGTAACTTTTAAGGAAAGATTCCATATTCTTAAGTTCGATGACCGTCGGATTTTCGTACTGTTCCGGACGTACCTGGGCACTCATATCACCAACACCGATACGCATCGGCATTATTGTGTCCGTCCCGTCCTGAAATACTACGATCGTACTTCTGGTACCGAAGTCTATTCCTACAATACCATCTTCCTTAACGTCAGCAAGAGGATTTCTTCCGACAAAAGTATGGTCTGTTGCTATCTTTATCTTGTTTCTTCCCCGTGCTTCCGTTTCCCAGAGTTCCCACATACCCTGATTAGGGTCTGAAAGGCGTTTTTTATCATATTCTTCTATTTCCGCGCGCTTTCTGTCCGCGCACAGAACAGAAGATTCAAACTCTTCCCTGAAAGTATCATCGAGCGCTACCACACTGTTTTCAGCATCACTTTTAAGACTTTCTGAAAGAGAGGTAAGTTCAAACTTTATTCCGAATATCTCGTTTATTCTGTCATCGAGCACATCATCAAGAAACTTTTCAGTAAAAGTAAATACCCCTTTTTTTACTTCTATGTACTCTGACTCGAAAAGCTTCGTAAGTATCTTAAGAAGAGTCTTTGCTGATTCGGCAAGCTCCTCAGGTATAAGATCATAATAAACAAGATTTTCAAGCAAGGTCCTGTGCTGCAGTTCGAAAACCGGAATTTTCACTCCGTAACCCCAGCTGCAGTTCTTGCAGTGATTATAAAGGCTTTTATAGCAGCAGGAACGATTGCCCTGGCTGTTTATACACTCAAAAGTATTCTCGCTTTTTGTACGGTACCTGACTACGCAGCGGTTGTCACCGCCGTTTGTGAACCATACGCTGTCAGCAAAGAACGGGTTTGATGCCTTTCCGGCAAAAAAAAGATCATAAGCTTCATCTTCAGAAATGATGCGTCCCTCAAATCCTTCAAATACATTTCTGAAGCCGCTCTCATTTACAATTGAACAGCGGAATGCATTGATATCCGGAATCAGGATACGATGCTTGTGAACATAATAAATATCTCTGCCCTCGAGCTTTATCCATGAAGATGAAACAGAAGCGAGTTCCTTTGAAAGAATAAGAGCATATTCATTCAGTTTCTTTTCTGCTTCAGTTATCTGATTTTTACAGTGTGACCTCGCAAGATCCTCAAAAAAGTTTTCATTGACCCAGATCTCGTTTGTACTTTTGGTATTCAAGAGATCCACCTCCGTCCGCTATATCATATCATAAAATACGTTCTTGCTATCAACAAAACATATATATTAATTTTACTATATTAATTAGTTTTTGTCAAGGACTGGAAAGGTGAAAAATCGAGTCTTCCTTAATTTTTTTCATAGGAAGACCCGTTATAAAGTATATTAAATTTATCCGAGTTCGATCATTTTGTCGATGCATTTTCTTGCATCTCTGATCATATCTTCAGAAAGATCTATAACAGATCCGCCTGTTCCGTTTACAGCATTAAGAACATCCATAAGAGTTGTGATCTTCATATTGTGACACATAAGATCAATAGACAGAGGATAGAACTTCTTGTCAGGACATTTATACTGAAGGTGTTCAGCAATACTTACTTCAGTACCGATAATAAATTCCTTATGATCTGACTTTTCCGCAAAGTTCATAATACCGGAAGTTGATCCTACATAATCAGCCTTTTCAGTTACCTTCGGAACACATTCAGGATGAACAAGGAGGAGAGCCTCAGGATGAAGAGCCTTTGCCTTTAAAGCTTCAGCTTCAGTGATCTTTGCATGTGTAGGACATCCGCCCTGAAGAAGCTTTATATTTTTGTCAGGAAGCTGCTTTGCTACATATGAGCCAAGGTTACAGTCAGGAATAAAGAGAATATTTTTGTTCTCAAGCTTGCTTACTATATTAACAGCAGAAGAAGATGTAACACAGACATCACAGATAGTTTTAAGTTCTGCTGTTGTGTTGATATATGCAACTACTGTGTAATCAGGAAACTGTTCCTTAACTGAACTGATAAGTTCTCTGTCCATCTGTTCGGCCATAGGGCAGCCTGCGTAAGGGTTGGCGAGAATAACTTTCTTTTCAGGCGAAAGTATCTTTACTGTTTCAGCCATGAATTTTACGCCGCACATAATTACTGTGTCAGCATCAGTCTTCTGAGCCATTACGCTTAACTGGAACGAGTCACCTGTGTAGTCGGCAACTTCAAGTATTTCAGCAGCCTGATAGCTGTGCGCGAGAATGCAAATATTCTTTTCTTTCTTAAGTCTGATTATCTCATCCTGAATATCTCTTATCATTACTATTTACCTCATTATAATTATTCGGCGAAAACCAGTGCCTTGAAAGCATCGCCGCGTTCCTCAAAGTTTTTGAAATCATTGTAGCTTGCAGCAGCAGGGGACATTACACAGGATTTTCCCTTTGCAGTAAGTTCCTTCGCAAGCTTTACAGCACCATCAAGCTTTTCAGTGACATGAAGCTTTGAAAGGAAAGCTTCATCAGTATACTTTGCTCTGATCTCTTCACTGATCCTCTTTCCGGTATCAGACATGAGAATAATGTTAGACACACTGCATGACGAAAGAAAATCTGTGAGTTCAGTATAGTCGATTCCACGGTCCATACCGCCTATGATCAGTGTATCCACATCCTTAAGGCTCTTTACTGCCTGAATCGCAGCAGCACAGATCGTGGAAATGGAATCGTCGTAATACTTTACTTCATTTACCGTACCGATATATTCAAGTCTGTGCGGAAGAGGGGAGTAGGTACATACGCTCTTCATGATATTTTCAATGCTGAGTCCGTACATACGGCACACCGCATATGCGACAGCAACATTATAGCAGTTATGTGTTCCGGCAAGCTTCATATCAGCGACCGGAATGTTCACGGTCTCACCGTTATAGGAAATAATATTCGATGGAACGAAAATGTCAGCCATTCTGTTTTTTTGGGAAACAGTGATTATTTCAGCTGCGCAGTCAGCCTTTTTAGGCTTGATGTCAGTGTTACAGAAAAGTCTGTCGCCGGATTTCTGATGTTTATAGATATTCTGCTTTGCCTCAGCATACTTTTCAAATGAACCGTAGTGATCAAGATGTTCTTCAAAAAGATTGAGGAACACGGCTACTGACGGAGAAAATCTGATATTTTCAAGCTGATGGCATGAAAGTTCGAAAACGACCTTAGTGTCATCTTTTATATTATCGATAACGTCAAAACACGGAATGCCGATATTTCCGGTAAGCACAGCATCCACACCGTTTTCGGAAAGTATATGATGAATAAGTGTGGTAGTAGTGCTCTTTCCCTTGGTACCGGTAATACCGATAACCTTTGAAGCATATTTCTCGAGAAAGATCTCAGTCTGTGATGTTATTTTACATGTATATGAATCAAAGTCATTCTTAAGAACAACTCCCGGACTTTTGAAGACGATGTCGTAGTCATTGAGGCTATCCTGATACTGATCACCTGAAATGATCTTTACGTCATCCGGAAGTTCATCGTTTATCTGATTCAGGTCAGCAATTGTTACAGAAGCAGAACCGCCTGCTTCGCAGAGCCTTCTGTAAGTGGACTTTCCCTCACGGCCAAAACCGAGAATAAGAACATTTTTACCTTCTGTGTACTGCTTTAATAAGTTTAACATTTTTTAAATCCCCCTGTGCTTAAAAGCATTTATTCCTGACGATCGCCGCAAATTCTTCAGGCAGACCGTTTTCATTGTTGTAGTATGTGTAAAGCGGGTTCTCCTTGACGGAAAACTCTTTAAAAAGATCAGTTTTTTTATAGAACTCAAACAGATACGGAAGTTTCATGTTTTCTCTTTCCATATTGCTTATCGCCTTAACGATAGAGAAGTTTATCTCTTCACGGCTTCCGACACATTCAAAAGGCTTTTCATCTGCCATGCCGATAAGTCCTTTAAACATATCCAGCATATCTTCACGGTCTGTCATATCATTTCCGAGTATCTCACAGAGTTCCTCATGAGCTATAAACGGTGAAAGAATAAGAAAAACAAAAAGACACTTTGAACAGTTTCCGCACCAGGAATCCGTCTTGCTTCCAGCATTGCAGCTTCTGAAAAGCTTATGGAACTTTTTCAGGCCGGCAAAATGCTTAGCGATCTGGAATTCACTGAGAGGTCTTAAAAGACTGAAGTAGTAAACACCTGATCCGATGTATTTCTTTTCATATGTGACAAAATCATTTTCAAACTGATAGCTTTTTGAATACTGATGATTAACGTCAGAATCCTTTACCGTGCTCTCATTTGCACTTGCTTCGTTTGAAAGAACAACATACTTTCTTCCGTTAATGTAAGCAGCAATAACTGCTGAAAATGCAACTATAGCTGAAAACGGAGTATGACCGTTCAGAAATCCTTCGGAATTGAGCCTGATCATGTTCTGGTCAAGAGTTCTGCGTGACAGTATTATATCATCATCAGAAAAACCGGCAGCATATGCTTCTTTATAAATAGATTCCCTGCGGTTGATAAGATAGCAGGAACTGTTTTCGCGCATACTGCTTAAAAGATCAAGAGTTACGATGGAATCCTTGCCTCCGCCGACAGGAATAAGACAGCCGCTAAGTGAACGTTCTTCTGAGGATCCGGTGACTTCACTTCCGGAAGAAGTTATAGTCATAAACGACTCAAAATCTGCATCAATACCGTTTCTGTAGAAAAACTCGCCAAGTCCGTTGAAATACTGGCGTTTCCACCATACTTTCTGTTCCGCGTCCAGAGTTCCGCAGAGAACGGTAACGGAAGGGGAGCAGGTGATCTTCCAGTAGCTTACGAGTTCGACCATTCCGAGAGAGAAAACAAGCTTTCTCAGAACTGCGCTGTCTGTAATGTTTTCACCTGCAGGCTTCTTTATTTTCCACTCAGGTGAAAACTCCGAAAGACCCTTGATTTCGAAATTATACTTTATATATATTTCATCAGTATTTTCACTTAGTTCAAAGTTTTTATAAATGAATTCAGGAAATTCTGAACGAAACTGTTCATATTTTGACATCAGTTGCACCTCTGTTATAGTTTTTATGATCACCGCGTGAGAAAGACATTTCATAGCCTGCCGACCTTATACGGTTTTTCAGACAGTTAAGGCATTCGGCAGCCTCCTCACCGGTACATATCTTATTCTCATAAAGGCTGTATTTTTTCCGGACACTTACAGGAGAGAGATTCGGCATAACAACATTGGCACCAGCTTTAAGTCCGCGTTCCCGGCCGTCCGGAAGAAGAGTGCCGAGTGCAGTCGTTGCAGGGAGAAGAACTTCAGGAAACATAAGTCTTAGAATCGCAAGAAGTCTCAGTGTCAGTGAAACGCTTCCGTCAGGTCTGTCAGCAAAAGGAGTACCGCTGTGATGAATAAACGGACCTATGCCTATCATTTCAGGTTTAAGTTCTTCAAGAAAACGAATGTCAGCTACAAGGTTTTCAGTAGTCTGAAAAGGGGAGCCGACCATAAATCCGGCACCAGTCTGAAAGCCGAGTGATTTAAGATCATAAAGACATTTTTTCCTTTTATTAAGATCCATTCCGGCAGGATGAAGTTTACGGTAATGGTCTTCATCTGCTGTTTCGTGTCTGAGAAGATAGCGGTCCGCACCAGCCTTTCTGTAAGCAGCATAGCTTTCACGTGACTTCTCACCAAGTGAAAGAGTTACAGCGCATTCAGGAAATTCTGATTTTATCCGGCTTACCAGTGAACAGATGATATCATCATTAAAAGCGTCATCTTCACCGCCCTGAAGAACAAATGTCCTGAAACCCAGTTCATGACCTTTCCTGCAGCAGGAAAGGATCTCATCCGGAGTCAGTCTGTATCTTTCAGCATCTCTGTTACCGGCTCTTATACCACAGTAAAAACAGTTGTTTCTGCAGTAACTGCTTATCTCGATAAGCCCTCTGATGAATACTTCATTACCGTAGACCTTACGCCTTACAGCATCAGCTTTCTCAAAAAGAAGGCTGTCATTTTCATCGCAGGAAATAAGAAGAGACAGTTCATCGTCAGACACAGATCTGCCGTAAAAAAGCCTGTCAATTATATCTGTCATCAATACCTGACCTTTATTATACAGTGAACTTCAAAATGCTCACTTTAATTTAGCAAGTCTATATGTCCGAATACAGGTAAACAGAGTATTACGGCATATATCATCCGGAACGGAAATTAAAACCCTGATGTGTTTTTTCCTTGCTCCGGCGCTGTTTATTATTATAACATGAAAAGAGAATTATTTCAATGATCGCAGGTTATAAAAGATTTGTGCATAATATAACAAAATGTTATCTTTCCGTCGTGAACTTACCGCAATTAATGAACACAATGCACAATTTAGATGTCTGTCAGTTGTTAAATTCATACCACTAAATGAAATTTAAGAAAATACTTGAAATTATCATTTATTTTTGGTAAAATACTATGTATTGAGAATAAATTAATAGGAGGTTCTTACTTGTCAATAGACGCAGATTCAAAAACTGTTTTTCTATTTCAGGGAATTGGCTGTAATCTTGACAAACTTCTGCCTGGACTTGGCGAAGAGGAGTTAAGTATTCTTGCTGATTTATGTATGGAAGCATCAGAATACGCAGAAATAGATCTTCTAAAGTATTTAAACTACAGAAAAGACAACAAGGAAATAACAGATATCTTTGCTGAATGGCTTACTGCAAGCTTAACCGATATAGCAGTTTTCAGAACCCTGATAAACAAAGGGATAAAACCTGATTACATTATTGGTTACAGCCTGGGACTTAACAATGCAATGCACTGTGCTGGTTCAATATCACTCAAGGCATGTGTTGACATCCTGAAAAGCGGCATTGACTGCAGGGAAGAGGTAAAAACAAGAAGCAAAGTTGAATTTGATATGGGTACTGTGATCGGACTTGAGAAAGATGTGATAGAAGAACTTATCAAAAGTTATTCATCATTTGAAAAGGTTCAAATTGCAAGTCAGAACACAAAAATTATGATTATTTTGTCAGGGGAGAAGAACGAAGTTCAGACTGTTCTTGACAAGGCACTGGAAGAAGGGGCTATTAAAGCATTTAGGCTTGGTGTAGGTACTCCGTTCCATACCAGCATGATGAGTGAATATTCATCATGCTATTTTAATGTATTGAAGAAAGTCAGATTTATTGACTCTCAATATCCTGTAGTGTCTATTTATTCACAGAAGATTATTACCAGCGCTGAGGAAATGTATAACGAACAGCGCAGGAATTATCTTGAACAGATGAAATGGAAAACAACAATCGAATACCTTGAAAGTATTGGAGTCAGGGATTTTTATGACATGAGTGCTGCTGAAACAAACAAAAAAGCCAGTTCACTGAAAAATAAAGATTCCAGATTCATTACTATAAAAAAAATCAAAACTATCGGAGGACACTGAAATGAAAGAAATAACACCAGAAATCAAAAAAGAAATCGAAGACATGATCCTTGACTATTACGCAGAAGAATGCGAAATCGACAGAAGTGAAATATCAATGGACGCTGATCCTCAGGAAGACCTTGGCGGCGACTCACTCATGTTCGTTGAACTTATAGAAATGGCATCAGACAAGTACGACATTGACGTTAAGCTTCAGAGCGTAGGCAAGTACATGCTCAAGGCTCCGCTCAAGACAATGCAGGACGTTGTAGACGTATTCTGCAAGATCTATCAGTACGGCAACGATATCGTAAACTTATAATATAATGTCAGAGATCAGCTCAAACATCTCAGTACTTGAGATAAACGATGATAAAGCGATCCTCACACTGAATAACGGTCCGAAGAATCTTCTTAGCATACCGGAATTTTTCAGTCTGGATCTTCTTAAAGAAACTATAAATTCAAATCCGCAGCTTAAATCACTTATCATCACAGGAGCAGGCAGACATTTTTCACACGGTGCCGATACTTCGAAGTTCACTCCGGAAGGACTTTCAGATATTCCTGAAAATCTTAAAAGATCAAGAGAACTTCTTAACTATATCGAATCACTTCCGCTTGTTACAGTTGCCGCAGTTAACGGCGGCTGTTTCGGAGGCGGAATGGAAGTTGCAATGAGCTGTCAGTTCAGAGTGTGCAACAGAAGTGCTGTGTTTGCTTTACCAGAAGCTTCCATCGGAGTTATACCGGGAATGAGCGGTGTTGAACGTTTAACAAGACTTGTTGGAAAAAGCAAAGCTGTATCCATGGTCTTAAGCGGAAATATGATCTCCGCTTCAGAAGCTCTTGAGCTCGGAATCGCTGATCTTGTCACTGAAGACAAGAACTGTCTTGAAGCAGCAATGAAATTTGCTTCAGACCTTACTGCCGAAAGAACCGTACTTCAGATAAATTCAGTTATAACAAGAGTGAACAAAGCTCTTGCTTCTGCTGAAACTGATGTAAATGATGACACTTTCGAAAGAATACTTGAGGAAAAGCTTAAATAAACATGATTACAAGTGTATTTAAATTAACTGTACGCGGCTATGAGCTTGATTCATTCGGTCACGTGAATAATGCCGTTTATCTTCAGTATGCCGAAGAAGCTAAATGGCATTTTTTTTCGGAATCAAAGACCCTCGGAGTTATTGAAGACCTGGGACTTTTTCCGATAATTCTCGAAAATAAACTCAGATATATGCATGAACTTAAAATGCATGATGAGGTAAGAATTGAAACAACATGGTCGACAAAAGGGAAGACTCTTCACTTTATACACACAATTTATAACGAAACCGAAAATGTAAAATCATGTGTAGTCAAAGGCACGATCGCTTTCGTAGACCACGAAAGGATCATGCATGATATACCTGATGAACTATTACAACTGGAGATACTACAAAAGTGAACATAACAAAAAAGAATAATTACTTACACATTACAGACATTGACGATCTTGCGGGTGCAGTGTCTGAATGCTATAAAGAATATGACAACGGATTCTGTGCGGCTGTATTTGAAACAGGAGACAAAGCTGTCAGTTCTGAAGCAAAAAAATTATTAGCTGAAGCTCCTTTTATCACAGCTGTTTATTCCGAAAAACTTTCTGCATCGGCAGAAGATCTTCTTGCTTACGACCTTCGTTTTTCATCTGAGGTCTATAAAGCCGGCAAAGAAACTGCAGAAAAGCTTATGTCAAACGAAAAGTTCAAAATTCTTTTCAGCGATAAAAGAGCGTATGAGCTTAAAAAATTCACTGAATCAGGCGAAGCTTCTGAAACTGAACTTGATTACTTTTCAGTAACCGAAGAAAGTTTTGACGAATACTTCGAAAGAATATTTAAAGATAAAACACCTTACCAGATTATGATCCTCACAGAATGTCTCACTTCGCTCAGAACCGGAGATGCAGAAATAGGATTTGAAAAGGAATCTGAAAATTTCTATAAGCTGGCAAAGGTGATAACAAAAGAAATAACAAAGGAATGATATGATGAGTGAACAGGCTTTTTTCACTCTGGAAAACAGAGACAATATACTTGACCTTACAATGAATGCTCCCGGAAACAATATCATGACAGCTGACTTCATGACAGCTTTTGTGGACATTGTAAAGGAACTACATAAAACTGCAGCAGAGAACAGTAATATAAAAGGTCTTATAATCCACGGCTCAGGCAGACACTTCAGTGTCGGCGCGGACGTTACTTCTCTTATGGACCGTTCTGTTGCCGAACTTGCTGAAATGGAACGCACAGGCAATCTTCCGGAAGGTTTTATCGTTCAGAAAGATTGCGTTACTTCCTTCAGTAAGCTGAATTTTCCTGTAGTAAGTGTTGTAAACGGATTCTGCATTGGTTCAGGCAGTGAAATAGCCGCCAATACACACTTCAGGATCTGTGAACCGGCAACAAGAGCCGGACAGCCTGAATCAACCTTCGGAATTCTTCCGGCTCTTGGAGGAATTACAAGATCAGCTGCTTTGTGCGGTCTTGCCGAAGCAATCAACATTGTTATGTCAGGTGAACTTTTTACAGCTGAACATGCCGGAAAGATCGGCTGGGCTGATATTTTATGCGAAAAGAAACAGGGTTACTCCAAAGCGGTATCCTTAATAGAATACATTAACAGTACAGGGACATTTGATCCTTCAAAACGCGCTGAATATATAAGCGGTTTTCTTGCAAGCGAGGTAGCCTGAATGAATACACTGAACAGGATAGGTATCCTCGGATACGGAAAAATGGGCAGAGACATCTTCGATCTTTTTCACAGCAAAATGCCTGATTCTGAATTTGTTGTTTTACTTCGTCATGACATAGCCGAAGAAACTGAAAAAGTAAACAAAAATCTTGCAAAGGCACTCCGCAGAAAAAAGATAAACGAAGAAGTTTTTGAAAAAATGAGCAGAAACTTTCTTTTTACTGACCGTACTGATGATTTTGCAGACTGTACTATTATAATCGAATCAGTCGCTGAAAATCTGAAGATCAAGCAGGATCTTTTTGCAGAGCTTGATAAAAAGGTAAATGATCAGTGTGTATTTGCTACAAATACTTCATCACTTGTAATAAAAGATATCTTCTCATTATGCAGCAGTAATCGTAAAACCATGGGTCTTCATTTCTTCTACCCGGTGAAGCTTTCGGGTTTCATTGAACTGAACGAATGCGGTGACCGTGAAACATGCAAAGCTATAGCAGAAATAACAGGAAAGTCTACTGTTGATTTTTCCGGAAACTACTGCTTCTATCTTAACCAGTACATTTCCTACTGTATTTCACACGCTTTAATTCTTACTGAAAAGTATAACACCGGAATAACGAATGCGATGGATATTTTAAACGAACTGTTCCCGATGCACAGTCTTTTCGGAATGGCAGATTCGATCGGTCTCGGACTTATGCTTTCCGGTACAACTGATACTTCGGTACAGAGAATCAGAGCTGTGATCGATTCCGGACGTGAAAAGATGAACAAATACCTTACTGAAGGCTGTTCTCCTGAAACCGGAAAGTTTATAGAATTTATAACGGAAAAGGAAAAGGAAACAGAGGCAGCTGATCCCGACAGAGATTCTTTCATTCTCGACATGATCTCGGGAATGCTTAATGAAGCCGCTGCAGCCGCTTCTGAAAATGAAAGTAATCTTACCGAGGCTCTTTTCGATGCAGTAGGTCTTTCTGAGAAGTTCTCTTTCTATTACGAAAAGTACGGATACGACAGAATTTCCGAAAGTCTTGAAGCTGTCAGAGCATTAACGGGTATTGATTCATATAATGCAGTCGGCAAAGATGTGTATGACAAATTTTTCTGCTTATAAAAAGCAGAACCGTATGTATGTCGAAAATAATAATTTATAAAGCGAGGCAATCCAGATTATGAAAAAATGGCCACTTAGAAACTTACTTAATCCTGTAGTAACACGTTCACTTCTTTACGGAACAGATTCTTTTGATATGGAATATGTTCTCCAGAAGATAGACCAGATCAAGACAATGAGCGGTAAGGAAGTTAAAAGAGTATGGTTCGGCGAATGGGAAAGAAAAGCTTCACATTATCTCGAATGTGCAGAAAAGGCTGAAAAGTCCGGCAACAGAATATCTGCTGAAGCTTTCTATATGATGACAGCTCAGTGTTATTATGCAGGTTATCAGATCAACACTGACGACATCGATCAGAAGCGTGAAGTTTATGAAAAGCTTGCAAAGTACTACAGAAAAGCTGTTTCATTCCGTCCTAACAAGGTCGAGTACATCGAAATTCCAGTACCTGCACTCGGAAAAGTAAAGCTCTGCGGTTATATCCATTATCCTAACAAGGGAGCAGGAAAGAGCTATCCTATTGCTGTTACATACTCAGGCGTTGGCAGCTGCAAGGAAGAGCTTGATCTTCTTGCACGTCCTCTTATTGACAGAGGAATCGCTGTACTTACAGTAGATATGCCTGGTACAGGTGCTACACTTTTTGACTATGACGGCAAGTGTATCGGAAACCAGCTCGAAGCTGCTATTGATGCTATCTTTTCTTATCTTGAAAAGCGTAAGAACATTGATAAAGACAGAATCGCCAACTATGGTCTCTGCATGGGCGGCGGCTATGCATTCCGTGCTTCAGCAAAGAGAAAGACAACAAAGTGCTGTGTAAGCCTTTTCCCTCTCTTCATGAATATTGCTGACACAGATTCTATACCGATCTGGATGAAGCACGGTAAGTGGGCTGTATTACAGTATGGTACGAATGATGATCAGGAGTTCTTTAAAGAAATGAAACTTCTCGAAGAAGGAACAGTTGACTGTGACTTCCTGCTTGTATACAGCGGAGATGACAACTGGATGGACAGAAGCGCGTCACTTTCAATGCTTGACAGAGCAACAGGATACAAGGAAAGTCTTGAGATCGACGAAAAGCCTGCATATGTTTCAGAAGAAACTATCATGCATGCAATGCCTGTAGGTGAACAGTTCCACTGGGTAAAGCATATAGCTTCAGACTTCATCGCTGAAAGACTCCTTAAGTAATAAGTATATAAAAATCAGCGTGGGGTCCCGTGGCGAAGCTCCGCAAATTCCACCTCCAGAAATCCGGCAAAGCCGGATTTCTGATTTAATCAGTGTTTCCTTAGAAAATTAGAATTGTATTGTAAATAAGATTGGTAAATAAATTAATTATTGAAATTTGGAGGGATTAACAAATGGAAAAAGTTGTAGTCACAGGCATGGGGGCCGTTTGCTCATTAGGTGATAGTGTAGGTGAGCTCTGGGATAACCTTTTAGCAGGTAAAAGCGGCTTCGGTAAAATTGAACGTATTTCAACAGAAAATCATGAGTCTACTGTTGCAGCTGAAATTAAAAACAGTGAAGGTTTTGAATCTGTATGCAAGAAGTACTGGACAAGAAGACAGTTAAACACTGTAACAGGTCCATCACGACTTGTTCTGGCTACTGCAGTAGAAGCTATAGAAGACTGCGGCATCGATCTTGAAAATTATGACAAAGACAGAGTTGCAGTTATTTATGGTATTGCAGATGCCGGCTTTGAGGATGCTGAACGTGAAAAGATGACAAACATCATTCTTAAATCAATGCCAAGTTCAGCTCCTTCACTTATTTCTGAAAAGTTTGGTTTTCACGGTGCAAGCTTCAATCTTTCATGCGCCTGCGCAAGTTCAGGTTATGCTATTGCACTCGGCGCTCAGCTTATCGAAACAGGAGTTTATGATATGGTTATTGCCGGCGGAACTTCCAACTATGTTACACACGACAATATAAGCGGCTTTAACCAGATCCTTGCAATGTCAGCAAATCCGGATCCTGAAACTGCGTCACGTCCGTTTACAAAGAACCGTGACGGATTTATTTTTGGTGAAGGTGCAGGTACGGTAGTACTTGAATCAGAAACTTCAGCTAAGAAGAGAAACGCAAAGGTTCATGCAAAGCTCTCAGGCTATGCCTGCTACAGTGAATCTTCAAACATGACTGCTCCTCTTGAAGACGGTGAAGGTATGAGAATCGTTATGGAAAGAGCACTCAAAAAAGCCGGCGTTTCACCTGACAGTGTAGACTACATAAACGCTCATGGAACATCTACTTATCTCAACGACAAGTACGAAACAACAGCTATCAAAAATCTTTTCGGAAAGCATGCATATGAACTTTCTGTATCATCAACAAAGTCTGCTATAGGACATACTCTTGCTGCAGGAAGCGTAATCGAAGGTATTGTTACAATCAAGGCACTTAATGAGAACATTGTGCCTCCGACTATTCACTATGATGTGCCTGATCCGGAACTCGATCTTGACTATACACCAAATACAGCAAAGAAGAGAGAGATAAACACTGCAATGTCAAATTCATACGGATTCGGCGGACAGAACGTTTCTCTCGTATTCGAAAAATAATTACGGAGATATAAAATGCCAATTTGTCAGATTAAAACAAATTATAAATTCACACCGGAAGAGAAAACAGAATTTTTAAAAAGCGTCGCTTCAGAACTTTCGGTTATTCTTGAGAAGCCTTTACCGGCTGTTATGACTATGCTTTCTGAGGAGTATATGTTCATGAACAATTCAGATGACACAGTTGTTTTTGCAGAGTTCAGATATTTAAAGGACTTTGCTTCACCTGAAGAAAAAAGCACCTTTTTAAAGGATTTTGCTGACAGAGCTCTTGCACTGTTCAGAAAGTTTACTTCAGTCGATCCTTACAGGGTCTACATGCAGTTTACTGAAATGACGCGCGAGGGCGCCTGGCGTTATACAGAATAATAAGGAAGGCAGTTTAAATGAAAGAAAACTTTTTTAGCAAATATGTTGAATACGCTGCGAAGACACCTGACAAGGTACTTCTTCGTATCGATGACAACGAACTCACATACAGTGATTTTCTTGACAGAACAGCTGTAATGAGTTCAGGAATGAGAAACCTCGGTATCAGCAAAGATGATAAGGTTGGTATTATAATGCCGAACAGCATTGACTGGTACATTGTATTCTGGTCTGCTGTAAGAATTGGTGCACAGCCTGTACCGATCGATCCTCAGAGCGGTGTAATGGAACTTTCACGACTCATTCCTGCAACAAAGGTAAAGATCTGCTTTGCAGCTGAAAAGTACAAGACAAACAACATAAAGGATGCAGTTAAGAAAGTTGAACCTGACAAGCTCACAGTTGAACGTGTTGTATTCTTCGGTGAAAACGCAGATTCTGAAAATTCTGATAAATTCATTTCATCATCAGTTTTCTTCAGTAAATATACTGATGATTATTCAGAAATATATGTTCCGGAAGAAAACCACGTAATGAATCTTGCGTGCACATCAGGTAGCACAGGTACACCTAAAATGCTTTCCATCCCTTACTACGGTTTCTATCAGGCAGCTGTGGATATGGGTGCTTATCTTGGCTTCAGCGAAAATGAAGTTATGATGCTCGGTATGACACTCTATCATCAGGGCGGTTTCGGAATGGGCCTTCAGACTACAGTAAACGGCGGTACTGTTATGTATCAGCCGCAGTTCAACGCTGCAACATTCCTTGAAACAGTTCAGAAATACAAGGTAACAGTTATCCAGCTCACATCAACACTTGCGAAGGTACTTCTTTCTACTCCTGACTTCGACAAGTATGATCTTTCAAGCGTAAAGGCCTGCTATTTTGCAGGTGAAGTACTTCCTAAGGAAATTGCTGACACATTCGTTGAAAAACTCGGCATCAGAGTTATCAACGTTATCGGATCATCAGAAACAGCTACAATGGTAGTATGGGATTCCGACAAGGACAGGGGAACAGACCCGAGCGATTTCAGAAAGCTTCCTTTCACAGACTTTATCGTTGCTGACGCAAACGGAAATAATATTGAAGCTGAAGAAGAAGTGGGCGAACTCGTTATTTACACAACGGCAGTTATTCCTGACTACTACGGTAATCCGGAACTTTCAGCTGAAAAGATTAAGACTGATTCAGAAGGCAGACGCTGGTTCTTCACCGGTGACCTCGTTAAGCGTATTCCGGACGGTAAAGTAAGATTTGCCGGAAGAAGCAAGAGAATTATCAAGCGCGGCGGTAATCTCGTACACGCTGAAGAAGTTGAAGCATGCCTCCTAACACACGAAAAGATCGAAGCAGCTGCTGTAACTGACGATCTTCACCCGGTAATAGGTCAGCAGATCATCGCTTATATTCAGACTGTAGATAACCAGAAAATAACAAGAGGGGAGATAGCTAAATTCTTCGAAGGCAAGCTCTCCGCATACAAGGTTCCTGATAAGGTCATCGTAGTTGAAGAGATCCCTAAGGATGTCGGCAAGGTTCAGTTTAAGTACCTCAGAGAACAGAATAACAAGTAATTCAAACTGACACTCAGATGATAAAATCTTATGAGTGTCAGTATCAAACATTATAAGGAGCAAATTATTATGAACAACATTTCTTGGGATGAATTTGTAAAGGAAGTTTCAGATTACGTTGGAGTTGACGCTTCAGAGATCACTAAGGAAACTGACATTTACGAAGATCTTTGTCTTGACTCACTCGGTGTATTCGGACTTGGTACACAGCTTACTGAAACTTTCGGACTTACAGTTGCACTTTCTTCAGTAGCAGTTGTAGCTAAAGTTGGCGACATGTATGATATTCTCAATGAAAAAGGCGTAAAAAATGCATAATGAGATAAAGCTGTGTTTCTTTGCGCATGCAGGCAGCTCAGCAAGAAGTTATTCAAGCTTTAAAAAGTTTCTTGATCCGTCTATAAAGGTGGTTCCGATCGAGATAGCCGGACGTGGAAGCAGACTTTCCGAACCAAGATTTACTGACGCAGTAAAATGCGCAGGAGATGTTTTTATAAAGAACAAAGAGATCTTTGAAAATGGAAACTATGCTTTTTTCGGCCATAGTCTCGGAGCTATAATATCTTATGAAACAATTAAGATAATAAAAAAATGCGGTCTCCCTTCCCCTACACATGCATTTTTTTCCAGTAGACCGGCGCCTCAGTCAGAATTGGAATTTACCATAACAGGTGCTTCAAATCTTTCTGACGAGGAATTTATAAGAACTTTTTCAGTATACGGCGGACTTCCGGTATCGATTACTGAAAACAAAGAAATGCTTGATATGCTTCTGCCGATACTCAGAGATGACGTTTTAATGGCTGATAACTATCATCCTAAATTCGATAAGCCTGAGATCGATACTGACATTACAGTATGTTACGGCCGCGGCGACAGAATCTATGCCGGTGAAGATATTAATCAGTGGCGTAACTGTACGACCGGCAGATTTGAATCTCTTGCATTTAACGGAGATCATTTTTATTTTAATATTCCGGATAACAAAGAACAGCTCTGTGAATATATAAACAGAACTTTACTGAAATTATCCTGAAATCTGCTGGAATTTCATTATAATTCATTATAAACTGTATGCGTAAAGAAAAAAATGAGATTTGTGATCATCATTAAGATGAGAACTATATAATATAAAGATTGTTAAAGGCCGGTTTTACCGTGATATGCGGTATACCGGCCTTTTTAGTATTCTTTCTGTTTTACCCCTTCTGTTATTTCGCAAAAGTGTCCTTTTGCGAAATAACATAGAGAGATTAAAAGACCCTCTCCGCCGGATAAATGCAAAAAATCCGGTACGCATAATTTTTTTTACGTACCGGATCATTTATGTTTTTCAGTTATCAGTAATTAACTTATCTGATCAGTTTACAGAAAACTAAAATTAAAGTAAATGTGATCTGAGTTCATCAGGATTCTGCTTGCAGAGATATGCAGGAGCAATATCAAATATAGTCTTGCATCCAGATACGCCTTCTGCGTTGAGTCTGTAAGCAGCTCTTGCAAATGCACAAAGAACGCTTGATGTGAATTCAGGGTTTGAACCAAGCTTGAGGCTGAATTCTACAGTGTGCTTTGTCTGGTTATTTTCACCAGTTGTACCTGTGCGGATAACGAAACCGCCGTGCGGGATTCCGCTGTGGTTCTTTATAAGTTCTTCTTCAGTGATGAAGTGAACTGTTGTATCATAGTCTGAGAAGTAGTTAGGCATTGTCTTGATGTCCTTTTCGATCTGTGCAAGATCTGCACCTTCTTCAGGAACAACAAAGCATTCTCTTGTGTGCTTTTCGCGTGTTGTAAGTTCCGGATTTTCACCGTTTCTTACTCTTTCAAGAGCGCTTTCTACAGGAATTGTATACTGCTTGCCGTTCTTAACGCCCTTTACGCGTCTTATAGCATCTGAATGACCCTGGCTTACGCCCTTGCCCCAGAATGTGTAATCCTTACCTTCAGGAAGAACAGCGTTGCCGTACATTCTGATAAGTGAGAAAAGGCCCGGATCCCAGCCGATTGAGATAATGCCTACCTTGCCTGCTTCCTTAGCAGCCTTGTCAACATTTGCAAAGTGCTCAGGAATTCTTGCGTGTGTATCAAAGCTGTCAACTACGTTGAAAAGCTTAGCGAATTCAGGAGTCTGTACAGGAAGGTCATTTGCACTTCCTCCGCAGAGAATGAGAACGTCGATTTCTGAAGCGTGAGCTGCAGCATCGTTTACTGAGTAAACCGGAACGTCCTTTGTCATGATCTTGACTGTGGATGGATCACGTCTTGTAAAAACTGCCTTGAGGCTTAAGTCATCGTTCTGAGCGATAGCATATTCAACGCCCTTGCCAAGATTGCCATAGCCTAAAATACCAATGCGAATACTCATTTTAAAAACTCCTTAGGTTTAATTTGTGGCAATTAATTCCCTACAAAGCAAGTAGATTTTTATACCACACAGTTTATTTTATCAAATAATCCTTTTTATGTCAATATAATTTTGAAAAAAATTTTTCGTTTTTTCTGATTTTTTAAAAAATAGATTTGAAAACAAATTTTCATTATGATATAATTATTAAGTGATGCGTTTTAAGGAAGTACATATTTGTAATCTACACAATAAACGGAACTTAGTATTCCCTGTTTGGCATTTCCTTTACGTTCATAATAAAGATATATGGCAGGTGCTTTAAAATGAAAGAATTAAAAACATACAGAGGACACATCAGAAACTGGAAAGAACTGTGTACAGTTCTTGGAATAGACACTTCCCTTTCACGTGAGAAAAGAGAGGAAGAGATCATACTCAAAGGATATGAAAAATGGGGCGACAGCATAGCTGAACACTTATACGGAATGTTTGCCTTTGCAATATGGGATACAGATGCAAAGAAGCTTTTCTGCGTAAGAGACCACTTTGGAACAAAGCCTTTCTACTACTATGAAACAAAGGACGGAGAACTTCTTTACGGAACGTTCATACGTGATATAACAGAGAAAAAAGGTTTTGTAAAAGAGATCAACAGAGATATGCTCCAGATCTACATGACTCTTACCTACGTTGCCGGAGAAGATACGTTCTTTAAGGGACTTAAGAAGCTCATGCCGGGATGCCACCTTACATGGCAGAACGGAAAAATCAGTATCGTCCGTTACTGGAAGCCTGAATTCAAGCCCGATAATTCCAAGAGCCTTGAAGACTGGGCCGATGAGATCCACACAACAGTAAAACAGATGATCGCTGAAGTCAAGACTCCTGATGAAACAGCTGAATCATTCCTTTCAGGCGGTGTTGATTCATCTTACGTATTTGCGGTATCTGATGCTGAAATGTCCGATTCATGCGGATATGACGATGAAAGATTCGACGAGTCATTCCTTGCAAAGAAAACGGCAGACATGCTCGGCAGAAAGAATTCCAGATGCCTTATCACTCCTGAACAGTACTTCGAAGCCGTTCCTTACGTAATGTACAACATGGAACAGCCTCTCGGCGATGCTTCAGCTATCGTTTTTGCGATTGCATGCAAAGCTACTGCTGAACACACAAAACTCTGCTACTCAGGCGAAGGCGCTGACGAATTCTTCGGCGGATACAACATGTACAGAAACGCAGAACGCTACGGCGAAAACCTTAAGACTTTCTACGTAGGCAATACAAACATCATGAAGGAAGAGGAAAAGCAGAAGATCCTTAAGCACTACGATCCTTCAGTCCTCCCTATCAATCTTGTAAAGCATATCTATGAGGAAACAGAAGGTCTTGATCCGCTTTCAAAGATGTCAGACGTGGACATCCAGATCTGGCTCGAAGGCGATATCTACTTAAACGTTGACAAGATGAGCACATGCTGCGGTCTTGAAATAAGAATGCCGCTTACAGACAGAAGAGTGTTTGACATAGCTTCACGCCTTCCGTCAAAGTTCAAGGTGAATGAAGAGCAGAACAAGGTCGCATTCAGAACAGCAGCAGCAAAGGTTCTTCCTGATGAGATTGCATTCAGAAAGAAGCTCGGATTTATCGTTCCTATCAGAATATGGCTTGCCGATGACAGATACAACAGCGACGTAAGAGCAAAGTTCAACAGCGACTACGCAGCTGAATTCTTCAACACTGACGAGATCAACGCTATCTTCGAAGATTATAAGAACGGTAATTCAGACAACTGGAGAAAGGTATGGACTATCTATACATTCCTCGTATGGTATGAAGAATACTTCATCAAAAGATAAATAAACCGTAAAAAAGAGCATATACGTTTTTCACCGGAAAAAAGTGAAAAAACATATATGCTCTTCTGTTTTTACATTGGAAAACACCGATTAAACAGGAAATCCGGCTTCGCCCCGGAACCCACGCTGATTTATGAATAATCAGCGTTACCTTAGTAATAAAGTATCACAGTTCAAGTATCTCTTCGGCATTGATATCCTTGAATTCATATTTTACTTTGCTGCAGCGGAGTACTGTGCTTCGTACAAAACGGCATTTTTCCTCGTCAAAGATCGCTATGTTGTAGCCTCCTATGTGTCTCATCGATGAATATCGGATGCCGGAAATGTCCTCGTGAGCAATTCTTATATATTCCGAAACGAACTGACTCGGAAGATAATCGATAAGTTCATTTGTAACCGGAAGTGAAAAGCTCCGGAACATATCCTTTAAAAACAGCATGCCCTCAGGAGTATCCTCGTAACTCGGTATGTTGTCAAGGACAAAATCAGCTACGACAATGTCCTCGGCGACTTCATATTCCGCAATGCTCACAAACTCATTCTTTATCGGCCTGAGTTCCGCACATGCAGTATACTGTTCGGCCGCGGTATACAGAACCGGAATACCTGCTATATTTACTCTGCCGTTATGTGTTTTCCTGTACGGAGGTACGCCGGACTGCTTTTCATCAAAACCGCAGTTCACACCGTTCGACTTTCTTATTTCATCTTCAGTGATTTTTCTTCCCCTGTACAGTATGGCACCTTTCGGAATACTGTATGTCAGTTTGTTTTCACTGATGATCTTGTCAAGAAATCTGCAGACATTTTCCTTTTCTTCGGAACCGGTAAATCTGTTATGAAAAACAAGATGATCAGCAAAATTCTTCCATGAAGGAACATTTATCGTTTTAGGGTCAGATACAGATAAAGAATTTTTATGTTCTGTAATGTTTTCCATTGTATGTTTTCCTCCGCCGTCGGATAAATAACTTTTACCTGAGCAGATCAGGCTCAGAATATACAGTGCAATATAGATAACACTGTTATCGGTAATGTTAATATAATTATACGTTTCTTATAATTATAGCATTAAAAAAGCAATATTGCAAGACCAAATTACGTTTTAATTATACAAAACAGAGAATTTTCACTTAATTTTCATTGTTTAAAGCCTATAAACGTGGTATAATTAAAGAGATTTTTTATAAACACATTATTGATTCATGCCAATCTACTAAACGGAAGGTGAATATTTTTGTTTTCTAAAGAAAGTGTAAAGAAACCTTTTACAGTACTTGTCTGCGTTATAATAGTTCTTGTAATGGGTTTTGTATCGTTCACGAGAATGGTACCGGATCTTCTTCCGAGCATTAACCTCCCCTACGCTATCGTAATGACCACGTACGTCGGAGCAAGCCCTGAGGAAGTGGAGCAGACCGTAACAAGACCGGTCGAGCAGTCCATGTCCACAATAAACAACATAAAAACTGTAAGCTCAACGTCGCAGGAAAACGTATCGCTTGTCATCCTTGAATTTGATGACAACGCAAATATGGATTCTGCCACGATCGATATGCGTGAAAGCCTTGATACCCTTTCAAACGGCTGGGATGATACTATAGGAAATCCGCTTATCATGAAACTCAATCCTGATATGCTCCCGGTTATGATCGCCGCACTCAGCGTTGATGGAATGGATAACAAGGAAGTATCAGACTACGCAAACGAAACCCTTATCCCGATGCTTGAAGGCATTGACGGAATAGGCAGCGTTTATGCTTCAGGTCTGATAAATGAAAACATAAACGTCGTTATCAGAGAGGAAAAGGTAGATAAGATCAATGAAAAGCTGAAAGACAGTGTTTCCGGCAAACTTGATGACGCAAAGGTAAAACTTGATGACGCAAAAACAGAAATAGCTGATAACAAAAAGAAGCTTGAAGATGCCAAAAAGCAGTTTAACGACGGCATGATACAGGGATCTCAGGGAATCGACGAAGCCAAGTTTGAAATATTAAAGAATGAGATCAAACTGGCTAACGGCAAGGAAGAACTTGCGAAAAAAGAAACAGAACTTCTTGATGGCCTTAAACAGATTGAAGAAAACGAAAAAACTCTGAACGAAAACATGCAGGCACTTCTTGAAGGCCAGAAACAGCTCGATGAAGGTGCTTTGCAGATCGAAAGCGGCATAAAACAGATCGATGACGGAATAAAAGCCATTGACACGGGACTTGAGGCTATGAAAGCCGGACGCGAACAGCTTGAACAGTCCGCCGAAGCAGCAAAGGCTGGTCTCCTGCCTGATGAAATGGTAAAAATGATAATTTCACAGACAGCAGTACAGATGGAACTTGATGCTTCCGGTATTGCTGACCTTGATGCTCTGCTTGCTGCCTTTGATGCTAAAAAGGCCGAGACTGAAAAGATGCGTTCCGAACTTCTGACTCAGAAAGCTGATCTTTTAAATAAATCTGAAGA
>CADAPI010000005.1:0-7766 GCA_902789705.1 uncultured Ruminococcus sp. | reverse complement strand
GCAGCCGCTAAAAAGCAGGCGCTTGAAGGCAAAGCAGCACTTGAAGCTGCAAAGAAGGAACTCGAATCCGGTTCTGATCAGTTAAAGGATGCAAAAAATCAGATAAACGAAAAAGAAACAGAACTCGAAAACACAAGAAATGAAAAAGGCAAGGAAATCAGTGACGGCCTTGACGCTATAAATGAAGGTGAAACCAAACTCAACGAAACACTTGACAAGTGGGACGACACTGTAAACAATGCTCTTGACAGTGCTGATGTCACTGAAACACTTACTGTCGATATGATATCAAATATTCTCAAAGCACAGAACTTTGCTATGCCTGCGGGCTACATAAACGAAAGCGACGGTTCACAGTATCTTGTTAAAATAGGAGACAAGATCGACAATGCTGAAATACTCAAAAACCTCGTACTGTTTGACCTGAAGATCGACGGCATGGATCCCGTTAAACTTTCCGATGTTGCCGATGTATTCGTTACAGACAACTCTGATGAAGTATATGCTTCAGTTGACGGAAAGGACGGCGTTATCCTTACTTTCCAGAAGCAGAACAATTTTGCAACGGCAAAGGTAGCAGAAAGCATTCAGGAAAAGTTCGTTTCAATTACAGAAGAAAACAGCAATGTCAGGTTCATTGAACTTATGAACCAGGGCGACTATATCCACCTTATCGTAAACTCTGTAATCAAAAATCTTCTTCAGGGTGCGGTATTCGCTATAATAGTTCTACTGCTCTTCCTGAAAGATGTAAGACCTACATTCATCATTGCATGCTCTATTCCGATAAGTGTTATTTTCGCTGTAGCACTGATGTATTTTACAGGAATAACACTCAACCTTATTTCCCTTTCAGGTCTTGCGATCGGTGTCGGAATGCTGGTTGATAACTCAGTCGTGGTAATTGAAAACATCTACCGACTGAAGAACAAAGGCTATTCCGCTGTACAGGCTTCAGTCAGCGGTGCAAAGCAGGTTGCAGGCGCTATCACAGCTTCAACGCTTACTACTGTCTGCGTATTTGCACCTATCGTATTCGTAGAAGGCATTACCAAAACACTCTTCGTTGATATGGCGCTCACTATCGGTTTCTCACTGGGAGCCAGCCTAATAGTTGCGCTTACGGTCGTTCCTGCAATGACTTCCAGAATGATGAAGAATTCAAAACCTGTAAGTACTAAAATATTTGACAAGGTACAGGCAGCGTATGCAAAATCAGTAAAAGTCGTACTCCGTTTCAAGGTCGTTGCTCTTCTCGCAGTTGTAATCGCACTCGGAGCTTCTGCCTACGGTGCCTACTCAAAGGGCGTTTCATTCATGCCGGAAATGGACAGTACACAGGTTTCAGTTGACCTTGAGATGCCTGACGGCACAAAACTCGATGATACTGTAAAGGTTTCAGAAGAAATCATGGAGACCATTGGAAAAATGGATGACGTTGAAACGGTCGGCGCAATGCTTTCAAGCGGTCAGGCTGCAATGTTCGGTCTGAATATCGACGCAAGCACCACTCAGGTATCGATGTACGTTATCCTGAAGGAAGATAAAAAACGTACAAGCCAGTCAATAGCGGCCGAGATCAACTCAATGTACGAAGACAAGGAATACAAAGTTACAGCTAGCGGATCACAGATGGATCTTTCCGCTCTCGGCGGATCAGGCGTAACTCTCAGAATCGTCGGAAACGACATTGAAAAGTTACAGGAAACAGCGGTAAAAGCTGCTGAAAAACTCGGCAAAGTCGAAGGTATCGGTGAAGTTGATGACGGAATCGATAATCCGTCACCTGAGCTCAAAATCACAGTAAACAAAGAAAAAGCTATGCTCAACGGACTGACAGTAGCACAGGTATTCGGTGACATAGCAAAATCGCTCTCAGATTCATCAAAGGCTACAACGATCACAACAAACGGCAAGGATTTTGATATAATCGTTGAAAAAGGCGAAGAAGGCAGCATTACCAAAGACAATATAAAGGATTACAAATTCAAGATAGTCGATATGGCAGCTGCCGGAAATACAGATGAAACTGCTGCGTTTGACATGGCGGAAGAAAAAGACGAGAATGAAGACGAAGAAAAGGAAGAAGAACCGAAGAAAGAAGAAGTAGCTCTTTCTGAGATCGCAGAAATCGAAGAGACCACTACACTTTCGGCTATTTCGAGACGCGACCATAAGAGATACATCACAGTCAGCGGTACTATTGCCGACGGATACAACGTAGGACTTGTAAGCCGTGACGCAGAAAGCCAGTTTGAAAACTTTGAACTTCCGGATGGATTTACACTCGAATTTGACGGTGAAAACGAAACTATTATGGAATCAATGAAACAGCTTGGACTTATGCTTGCACTTGCTGTTGTTCTTATCTATCTTATCATGGTAGCTCAGTTCCAGTCGTTTAAGTCTCCTTTCATCGTAATGTTCACAATGCCTCTTGCATTTACAGGCGGTTTCCTGGCTCTTATCATTACCGGTAAGGAACTCAGTGTAATCGGTCTTTTAGGCTTTGTAATGCTTTCAGGTATCGTCGTAAACAACGGTATCGTACTTGTAGACTACATTAACCAGCTCCGACTTGAAGGCATGGAAAAACGTGAGGCAATTGCCGAGGCAGGTGCTACACGACTCAGACCTATTCTCATGACTGCAATAACAACGATCCTCGGTCTTATTATGATGGCAGTCGGAAAGGAAATGGGTTCTGACATGGTTCAGCCGATCGCTGTAGTAACCATAGGCGGTCTTGTATACGCAACATTCACAACACTGTTTATAATACCTATAATCTACGACATTTTCAATAAGAAGGAAATGAAGAAGATAGATAATTCTGAACTTGAATTTATCGATGACTAAGGAAACGCTGATTTATTCATAAATCAGTGCGGGGCTTCGGGGCAAAGCCCCGCAAATCCCGCCTTCGGAAATATCTTCACACCTTTTCTGTTTTAAAAATCTGTATCTGCATACTTATTGAAAAGTCTGATGTACTCTTCCTGTGCATCGTTCATTTTTCTGAATTTATCGATTCCCATTTCCTTTACTGATTCAATTTCAATGTTCAGGAGATCAGAAATGATCTGAGCAGAAGCTTTACTTCCCTTTTCGGTAAGTCTGATAAACTTGCTTCGCTTGTCCATGTCATTGACAGACAGTTCAACATATCCTTCCTTTTCGAAACGCTTAAGTATCATATTTACTGTCTGCTTTGATATCTGAAGTCCGTCGGAAATATGTTTCTGAGTGCAGAAACTGCTTTTGGCAATGAAATTGATGACCAGAGTTTCATTACATGAAAAACCGTAGGTCTTCGACCAGTTTTCATACATTGCCTGGCACAGACGCCAGAGCGTAAAGTATCTGTCAAGTTCACCTGAATATGCTTCGTGCATCATAAAGTATCATCCCCATTCAAAAATAAGATCCCTCGTTTACCGCTATAATGTTACCGATTGCCTGAAAACAGCCGCGCATGAAAGGTTTGAAAAATCAGAATATGATCACGCGACACCGGTATCGTAATCGATTTTTCTGTTACCGTTATTATAACACATATCTGTGAATAAAACAAGTCCAAACTTTTACGAACCGCATTCAAACTTGACTTTTTTTATAAAAAATGCTAAAATATAATATGAAATTATATATCCGGAGGTACTTATGATTGGACTGGTTGATATTGAGTATAACACCGGTGGTCCGACCGGAAGAGTAAAAAATGACGTAACAATGATCGAGTTCACTCTTCAGATCGTTGACGAAACTCAGAATTACAAGGAAATCGATCTTCTGGACGTTGTTGTTAAGCCGCCGATTAGATAGTTTACTTAGTATGGTGCAAATGCCATCTGGTGTACCTGTAGCAACAGTTGCTATTAATGGTGGATTGAATGCTGGACTTTTAGCAGTACAAATTCTAGCTGTAGGCGATGAAAAGGCCGGCAAAAATCCGACAATTGAAAACTGTCGTGTAAGCGCAAGCATTTCTTCCGGAAAATATGATATCGGCGGCCTTACAGGGCTTACACGCGAACAGGTATGCGTTAAGTATACAGATCTTAGTGCTGTTGTCAAGGAAAAATACGATGCAAGGCACTCTATCTCCCTTCTGAATATGTCCGTTCTCTGCGAATGCAAGCCGCTCATGCAGCACAGAGCCTATGCCGATGTGGAAACTATGCGCAAGATCCTTATTGAACTTGCACACACCGATGACGCTGACATGAGAAGCAGATTCAGTGCTTATGACGTTTATGCAGACTTAAGGGAAATGTACAACAAGATGAAAAACGTCATTACTATTGCCAAGGACTACGACATTGACGTTGACGAGCTGCTCGATACAGCAAAGAAGGGTCATGAATTTCCTGTATTTGACGAAGCTTATAACGACACTTATAACAAGCGTACATTCGGATGGCTGTAGAATACGGAGGATAAATTGAAAAAACCTGATTTTAAAAACTTTTTTATAAAAATAATAAAACCTGAAGATAAGATCTCTTCAGGTTTTGCTCTTGTCTCAAAGTACAGATCAGCAATAATGGGATTTGCTGCGCTCTGGATACTGTTCTTTCACATATGTGGAACTGTTATCACCGCTGAACACCCGATAGCAGCCTGGATAGAAGCCAGAATAAAGCGTTTCGGCTACGGCGGTGTTGATATTTTCTTCCTGCTTTCAGGTATGGGTCTTACCTACGCCATAAGCAAATCAAAGCTTTACGTTTTCTATTACCGTCGCTTCAAAAGGATAATACTTCCGTTTGTGGCTGTAGCACTGCTTAAGGCACATACTGATCACTGGTCGGTAAAATGGTTCTTTGAATGTATTTCCGGCAAAGCTTTCTACGTCAATTCCATTTACATGTTCTTATGGTTTGTGCCGGCAATTCTTACGCTGTATTTACTGTTCCCGCTATACTGGCTCGGATTCCGCAAGACCGGAGGTTATTTCTGGACAGGAACAATGATACTCGCCTGGTTCTTTGTCATTCTCATTCTGCGTGACAGAATAAGAGGCGACCTTTTCGGATTTTTAAACCGTATACCGGTATTCATGCTTGGTGTACTTCTCGGAGACCTTACAAAAAAACACAAAGGTGTTCCCTTCAGAAGAAGAGCATGGCTTCCGGTACTGCTCACAGCAGCGCTGGGATTCTACATGCTGGAACTTTCGAACTTTAAATCCTATTACATTCTTGTACCTTCTTCGAACTGCTTCCTTCCTACCCTTCTTGTCGCAGGTTCTCTTCCGTTCCTTCTGGCCAAGGCACTTAACGAGCTTGACCGTCACAGATTCACATGCATTATCGGACATACCATCGGCGGCATTCTTAAATTTTTCGGACTTTTCTCAATGGAGCTCTACTGTCTTCAGGAATGGTTCGCAGGCCAGGTGAAACCGAAGTTCGAAGAAGCAGGCTGGACACCGTTAAAAATGAATCTCGTTCTATTCGCAGAAATATCAGCACTTTCCTTTGCAGGATATCTTGTTTTTAAATATTTCTGGAAACTGCTCGAATTTATCTGCAGAAAAACCGGAGGCCTTATCAAGCGTGCTGTTAAACGTTCCGCTTAATAACTTCCATTATATCTTCAAGGCGCTTCTCCCCTATCCCGCTGATCGCTGAAATCTCGCTTTCCAGCTTATCAAGATCAGGGCCTGAGGATGAAGCCGGATGATCTTCAAGAGCTTTTTTATAACCGTCTTCGTAGATGCGTTTTAAAAAGCTCTTCATTTGTTCACGGTTCATGTTCTTTATGTCTTTGTACATATTTCTTGCAAGTATCTCTTCCATATACACTCCATTCTGAATTACTTCCGCTGCTGCCTGATTTAATCGAACATAGTTTTATAACAGTTTTATTATACTCTAAATCTTTCGTCAGTGCAAGTATTACATTCCTTAATGTACAAAATAATTGATTTTACAGATTGATTATGCTATAATTAACATATATCGATTAATCGGATGACTGCGGAAACCGCTTGAGAATTCCGGAGAGTATTCGTTTATTTTATGCGGAGGGATAATTATGGATTTACAGCAGCTCGCAGACAGCTTTACACCTATGACATGCATTATTTCCGTTGAAGTTTTTCCTGACGGAAACTATGGAAACATCAGACTTGTTTGCGGAAACAAAGCGTATATCGATTCCATTGAAGTTCAGAATTCTGATAATATGGCATACGATACAATGCTGAATAACAAGTTTATACCGAATTCACCTTACGAAAACTATATTCCTAAGGATCTTAACTTTGAAAACGCCTGTTATCTCAGCGCTGTAATGAAAAAACCGTTTCACACTTACATGCATCCGGAAAGATATCCTTTCTGGGTCGATATGTATATCATGCCCGTAGCGTACACAAACGGAAATACTCACTACTGCACTTACTCAATGGATCTTACTCCTGAAGCAAGTGTCAGCCGTATGTCAGACAAGGAAGCAGCAGTAACAGCATCTGTACTTGAAACCTGTATCAAGCTTCGCGACACAAAAGACTTCAAGCATACAATGGATGAAGTTATCGAAGATATAAGACTGCTTTGCAGCGCAGAAAATGTATGCATTCTTCTGACCGACTACAAAACAAGATCCTGCTCCATACTGTGTGAATCCACTTCGCATGATTTTGACAACAGACGTATAGTAGAATACTTCAACAACGGTATTAACAGTTTCTTTGACGTCGTAGACACCTGGAAAGATACGATTGCAGGAAGCACCTGTCTCATCATACAGAATGAAAGCGACATGAATGTAGTCCGTGAAAGGAATCCTGAATGGATAGCATCACTCGAAAAATACGGTATAAAGAGCATCGTTCTCTATCCGCTCAACTACAATAATGAAACTCTCGGATATGTATGGGCAGTTAATTTTGCTACTGAAAACACAGCCAAGATACGTTCCACTCTGGAAACAACAACTTATTTCATAGCATCTGAAATAGCAAATCATCAGCTTCTTGCAAGACTTGAATACATGAGTTCTGTCGATCTGCTTACAGGCGTGATGAACCGTAATGCCATGAACAAAAGAGTTGACGACATTATTTCTGGTAAAGAGGTCCTGCCTTTACGTGTTGGCGTTGTTTTCGCCGATCTGAACGGACTGAAAAAAGTCAACGATACAGGCGGACACACTGCCGGTGACAGCTACATAAAGAAATCTGCTGATCTTCTGAAGAAGGCATTCCCTGAAAGTGAGATCTACCGCGCCGGCGGCGATGAATTCATGGTCATAAACTGTTCACTTTCCGAAGCAGAACTGAGATCCAGAACCGATGAACTCAGAAAACTTCAGGAAAATGCTGATGATGTCAGCTTTTCACTGGGTTACTGTTACAATGAAGGAAAGACCGATATTCGCAAAGCTATGAGTTCTGCCGATATGGAAATGTACAGAGACAAGCAGAGTTACTATGAGCGTTATCCTGAACGCAGAAGAAAATAAATTATCACGGAGGCATTTTTAATGATAAATGACAGATTTACAAAACTCGCAGACGCTGAGATAGGAACATCTTTAAGCAGACCTGTTCTCATTTCCGGGATAAGCGAAAGTGTTGCCAAAAACGGGAAAACATTCGTAAGAATGAACATGAAGGACGGTGCAACTGAGCAGACTGCAACTATGTTCGACACTTCTGTCGCATCACTTGAACTCAAAGGGATCACTAAGGAAACAATAGCTGACGTTATCCTTAATGTAAATGAATATCAGGGTTCGAAGAACTTCATCGTAAA
>CADAPI010000004.1 GCA_902789705.1 uncultured Ruminococcus sp. | reverse complement strand
TTTTTAACAGGAGGATAAATTATTATGGAAGAATCAAAGAGCGTCGCATCAATGTTCGGCTGTAATGTATTCAATCAGCAGGTAATGAGAGAACGTCTTACAAAGGATGTTTACAAGGCAGTAATGCAGACCAAGAGAATGGGTACACCACTCAACAGCAGTGTGGCAAGCGTTGTTGCAAATGCCATGAAGAACTGGGCAGTTGAAAAGGGTGCTACACACTACACACACTGGTTCCACCCTATGACAGGCGTAACAGCTGAAAAGCATGACGCTTTTCTTTCACCAAATCCGGACGGAACTATAATCCTTGAATTCTCAGGCAAGGAACTTATAAAGGGCGAACCTGATGCATCTTCATTCCCTTCAGGCGGTCTCCGTTCTACATTTGAAGCAAGAGGCTACACAGCTTGGGATCCTACTTCTGATGCATTTATCAAGGACGGCACACTTTACATTCCAACAGCTTTCTGCTCATACACAGGCGAGATCCTCGACAAGAAGACTCCTCTTCTTCGTTCAATGGACGTACTCAGCGAACAGGCGCTCAGAATTCTGAAACTCTTCGGCAACACAACAGCTACAAGAGTATTCTCAACAGCAGGTGCTGAACAGGAATACTTTCTCGTAGACAAGGCCCTTTATGACAAACGTGAAGACCTCGTTATCACAGGCAGAACACTTTTCGGTGCAAAGCCTCCAAAGGGTCAGGAACTTGAAGACCACTACTTCGGTAACATCAAGGAAAGAATTTCTGCTTACATGCACGAACTCGACGAGGAACTCTGGAAGCTCGGTATTCCTGCAAAGACAAAGCACAACGAAGTTGCTCCGGCTCAGCATGAACTTGCTCCTGTTTTCGAAACAACAAACATTGCATCTGACCACAACCAGCTTACAATGGAACTCATGAAGAAGATCGCTCTCAAGCACGGTCTTGTTTGTCTCCTCCACGAAAAGCCATTTGCAGGTGTAAACGGTTCTGGTAAGCACAACAACTGGTCAATGGCTTCAAACGACGGTCAGAACCTTCTTGATCCTGGTGACACACCAACTGAAAACACACAGTTCCTCACAATTCTTGTTGCATTCATCAAGGCTGTAAACAAGTACTCTGACCTTCTCAGACTTTCTGCAGCAAGTGCCGGAAACGATCACCGTCTCGGCGCAAACGAAGCTCCTCCTGCTATCGTTTCAATGTTCCTCGGCGACGAACTTCAGGGTATCCTCGATTCTCTTGAAAATGACACAAAGGCAGAAGTTAACTCAAACGTTAAATTCAAGATCGGCGTTGACGCACTTCCTTCATTCAAGAAAGACAACACTGACAGAAACAGAACATCACCTATCGCATTCACAGGAAACAAGTTCGAATTCAGAATGCTCGGTTCTGCTGATTCAATTTCATGCACAAACGTTATGCTCAACACAGCAGTTGCTGATGTTCTCTGCGAATTTGCTGATGAACTCGAAGGTGCTGAAGACTTCAACGAAAAGCTCAGAGATCTTCTCGTAAGAACATACAAGGAAAACAAGAACATCATCTTCAACGGAAACGGATATTCAGATGAATGGGTAAAGGAAGCAACAGAAGTAAGACATCTTCCTAACTACGTTTCAACTGTTGACTGTGTTCCTACATATCTCGCTGACAAGAACGTTGAAATGTTCGAAAAGTTCAGAGTTTACTCAAAGGTAGAAATCGCTTCAAGAACTGAAGTTCTTCTTGATAACTACTCAAAGGTAATTAACATTGAAGCACTTACTATGATCGACATGGTTAAGAAGCAGATCTATCCTGCAGTTATGAAGTACACAGCTGACGTATGCAATGCACTCACTTCAATGAGAAATGCCGGCATTACAAATCCTGCACAGGAAAAGCTCGCAAACAAGCTTTCAGGTTCACTCAACTGCCTGAACAACGAAGTTGAAGAACTCGAGCACATCCTCATCAATGCTAAGGATCTTTCAGATGACGTTTATAAATTATCACGTTTCTACAGAGACGAAGTATTCAGCAGAATGCAGTCACTCAGAGCTGTTGCTGATGAACTTGAAACAATAGTTTCAGATAAATACTGGCCATTCCCTGTTTACTCTGAATTAATGTTCAAGATCTGATCAGATAGGAAATGATTTAATCAGGAATCCGGCTTCGCCGGATTCCTGAAGATGAGAGTTACGGGGCTTCGCCCCGTAACCCCACGCTGATTATAAACAGTTTTTCTGGCAGAGGGGGCTTTTGCCCCCTCTGTCTGTGTAAAGGAGAAAATTCAATGAGCATACTCAATGTTGAACACGTTACCCACGGCTTCGGCGCAAGACAGATACTTGACGATTCCTCATTCAGACTTCTCAAGGGAGAACACGTTGGCCTTGTAGGTGCAAACGGTGAAGGTAAATCAACATTTCTTAATATAATAACAGGAAAACTTCAGCCGGACGAAGGAAAGATCGAATGGTGCCGCCACATAACCACAGGCTACCTCGATCAGTACAGTACACTTACTCCGGGAAAGACCATCCGTGAAGTACTCCGCGAAGCTTTCCAGCATCTTTCAGACCTAGAACAGGAAATGCTTGATCTCTATGAAAAAATGGGAGATGCAAGTGAAGACGAAATGAATGCTATGATGGAAGACGTAGGCGAGATTCAGGAAATTCTTGACCAGAGCGGTTACTACACCATCGACAGCAAGATAACGGAATACGCAAACGGTCTCGGTCTCGGTGAGATTGGTCTTGATCACGACGTTTCCGAACTTTCAGGCGGTCAGCGAATGAAGGTACTGCTCACAAAGCTTCTTCTTGAAAACCCGATGATCCTCATTCTCGACGAGCCTACAAACTTCCTTGACGAGAACCACATTGCATGGCTCCAGAACTTCCTTCAGAACTACGAGAATGCGTTTATTCTCGTTTCACATGACGTTCCGTTCATGAACTCTGTTGTCAATGTTATTTACAACATTGAACATGCCGTTCTTACAAGATACACAGGCAACTACGAAGACTTCAAGAGAATGTACGAACTCAAGAAGCGCCAGACTGAACAGGCTTATGAAAAGCAGCAGAAGGAAATCGCTCATCTTCAGGAATTTATCGCGAAGAACAAGGCTCGTGCTGCTACTGCTACAATGGCACGTTCACGTCAGAAGAAGCTTGAAGGTATGGAGATCATCACTATCGAAAAGGAAAAGATCAAGCCTTCCTTCTCGTTTAAGTCTGCAAGAACACCTGGTAAGGTCGTTATTGAAGGCAAAGACATTATAATCGGATATGACGAACCGCTCACACGCGCTGTTGATTTCCAGGTAGAAAGAAATCAGAAGATCGCCATAAAGGGTGTCAACGGTCTCGGAAAATCTACTCTTATCAAAACCATGCTCGGCATCTTAAAACCGATCCAGGGTACGGTTGAACACGACCAGTTCGTTCAGTACGGATACTTCCAGCAGGAGGAATCCGCTTCTGACAAAACTGCTCTTCAGGAGATCTGGGATGAGTTTCCTGCCATGACAAACGCCGAAGTACGTGCCGCTCTTGCAAAGTGCGGACTTACAAATGAACACATCACATCCCAGATGCGTGTTCTCTCCGGCGGTGAAAACGCAAAGGTACGTCTGTGCCGTCTCATGCTCAGAGAATTCAATCTTCTCGTTCTCGACGAACCGACCAACCACCTTGACGTTGACGCAAAGGAATCGCTCCGTGATGCACTTGCAAAGTTCAAAGGTACAGTTATCCTCGTAAGCCACGAACCTGAATTCTACGAAGGTGTTGTGACAGACATCTGGAACCTCGAAAACTGGACTACAAAGATAATATAAGAAAAACCTCCGTAATACGCGAACTGATCAGCCGTATTACGGAGGTTTTTATAATTTATCAGTGTTATATGGTCACTGGTTCTTTTCAAGCGGATCGTTGATGATACCGGCGAAAAGCGGTGTGCCGTTCTGATCGGAAATATAGTAGAAGAACGGTCTGTCAAGTTCGAAGTAAACAGGTTCCGAAGGATCAGGAGCTGCTGAAGTAGCTACTATACTTATGAGAGTATATGCTGCCGCTTCACAGCCTTCCTCGTCGATAGTTACCTTTGCTTCGTGAGTGATTTCATCGATAACTGCGCCGCCAATACCGTTATTCTCATAATCAATAACACCGCTGAAATCGGCATTATCCTTGTCGAATGCTGAATTTATTCCGATAGTTTTGGCTGCCTCAATAAGATCAAACTTTGAAGCCACATCAAACTTAGGTACTGAAAAAACAGTTTTCCGGGTCTCATACTTGATTTCATCTCCGTAGATCTCATTAATTGTTTCACTGTCAGCAATGAGATCATCAATGCTGACACCCTCGTCAGGAAGGATGAAATTCATTCTGAATCCGTCGTCCATCTGTTCATAGCATTTCATATATTTATCTGCAAAAGCGACCTGTTTGTAATCAGCTTCATATCCCATGAAATCACATGTTATCTTGCTGCCGTCCTTCAGGGTAAATTCATCAGGAGAAGCCTTTCCGAATTTACTGCTCCATGTTTCCTTGAAAGTTACAGTATTTATGATCTTCATAATATCCAGCTCCGGATCGACTTTGATTTTCGGAGTGAACTTTCCGGAAGTATTTTTGTTTATCCACATTGATATCTCATCCGGAACAGCCGGATCTGAGAAATCTCTGCCGAATGCAACAGCGTAATATTTGTCAGCCAGAGTGTCAAGAGTATCCTGCTCAAGCTTCCACTTATTATTGAACCAGACCGAGTTCGCGATCTTGCAGTATGCAGTGTAATCATCAAAATAAAGTGAATTGAACAGTGAAGCATTTTCTTTTCTGAGATCATCCATATCTTCTGCACCAAGTGCTTCTGTAAATTCATTTTGTGTTGTTCCTGATGCACACTCTGCAGCCATGGAAAGAGCCATATAGTAACTCAGCGGAGAGTAAACCGTATTCTCCGGCCCGTTTGTGTCTTCAGTATCAAGAAGCACGGCTGCTGCTGAATTCGCGGCAAATTTCATATATCCGTCAGCTTCCGGCTCGGCTGTCTCTCTTTTGAATTTCTTAAGGTCAGGTGCTGCAAGGGCACCGTCAACAGATGCTCCGAGAACAGAAGTTCTCGGTTCCAGGATCTCGTTCTTAATAAGGATAAAGTCACGGATATCAAGGCCACCGTCAAAGGTCTCATCAGCTCTAGCAGCTTCGTCATCCTTAAGCTCCTTACCGCCGTTCATGTAGAGATTCATTAAAAGCACATCTGCCGAATCTATTTTTCCGTCGTTTGTAAGATCACCGATATATTCAAACTTATTCTCATATTTATCAGCATATTTTTCCGCAATGGATCCGCTGTGACCGCGCACGATCACATCAGGAGCAAAACGCTGATCTTCAAGCTTTGTAACACTGTCAGCAATTGCAACAGACTTAGCTTCGTTATCAAGCATCAGTGCATCTTTCTCAATATTCATAATCCCGTCAGGAATAATAACTGCTGACGATCCTCTGGCATCAACACAGCCTGTATCAAGATTAAATATACGGCTTTCATCATAATTTTCGCGGTACCATTCCGGTTCGCTGTCCTCCGATTTAAACACAGTCGGAACGATAAATGTTTCCGGATTATTCTTTGCAGTTATTCTACGGGCTGTATTGTATTTACAGTACTTGTTGTCGATCATTATGTACTGATATCCCATTTCGTCAATCAACACGTCATATTCCCTGGTGTCCGAAGCCGCAGCCTTTACCTTTACTGTTTCAGTTTCTGAAAACATACCAACTGTTCCGGAAGCAAAACAGCTGTAAGTAAGTGAAAGTGCTGAAACAAATGCTGTTGTTTTTCTTAAAACATGATTCATAATAATCCCGTTCCTTTCTCTTTTTCATAACCTGGCTATACTTTTTACCTATAACCTGATCGCATTGCTGCGCAGTGCAATGCATTTTTGTAGTTATAGTGTATAAAAAAGTAATGCACGCCTATATAAAAATTATAGACCGTTACAAATAATTTGTCAATCTGAATTTGTACGTTTAATAAAAAAGAACATATTCTGTCCTATATTAAATATAACAACAATTCAGAAGAGAAATTACAGTTTTAATTATTACAATTCGGTTACAATTTCTGATAAATCCGGATAAAAGCCGTAATGCTGTGATATACTTTGTTATGGGACGCATGATTTTTCAGCGCTCAATGGCATATACAGAAAGGCGATGACAGGAAAATGACTAAAGTAGACCTTATTACAGGAATGCTTGGTTCAGGAAAGACTACATTTATTCGTAAATACGCAGAATATCATCTTGGCAAAGGAAGCCGCATTGCTATTCTACTGAATGACTACGGTGCCGTGAACATCGACATGGTCATGCTGAAGGATCTTGAATGTGACCGCTGTGAGGTATCAATGGTCGTAGGCGGAGCTGATGCTGACTGCCATAAAAGAAGATTCAAGACACAGCTTATCAACCTCGGAATGCAGCATTTCGACCGCGTGATAATTGAACCGTCCGGACTTTTCGATATGGATGAATACTTCGATACTCTGTACGAATCCCCGCTTGACAGATGGTATGAAAAAGGAAGCATAATAACAATAGCTGATCCGTTTTCCGACGACGATCTTTCCGATGAAATAAAATTCATAATGGGATCAGAAAGCTCGTGCTGCGGCAGTCTTATTGTCAGCAAGCTTATAGGAGATGAACCGTCATCAGTTACGGAAAATCTTACTGCAAAACTTAATTCATCTCTTGAATTTATCATGTGCAGACGACGTTTTTCAGAAAACGACATAATCGCAAAGCCATGGGATAAGCTTACAGATGAAGATTTTCAGAAAATATCATCTTCCGGTTACAGGAACGAAAGTTACACCAAACTCTATAACCGTGACACACTGAGTACCCGTGTTCACTACTTTATGCACGTACACATTCCGGAAGATCACATAACCAGTCTTGTAAAAGACATTTTCACCGATCCTGCCTGCGGTAAGATATACAGAATAAAAGGTTCACTGCAGTCCGGAAACGGAAGCTGGCTCCGGTTAAATGCAACACCTGCCGATGTATCACTGACACCTGCAGCCGACGGACAGGCTGTACTGATAGTTATAGGCGACGGACTCGATCTTAAAGCACTGGATGACCGTATACGTACACTTAACACTGATCCGGAATATGTTTCGATATAATATAGTAAACGAAAAATTCATTTTTCGTTTACTATTAGCCGATATGCAGGGAGCAAACGTAGTTTGCGGATCTGCAAGGCAATATAAATAAATTAATTATAGTGAACGTAAAAATCTTTTTTGCGTTCACTATAATTTTTGCATGACTGTAAAAATGCAGCTAAGGAAAGGAGATGTTAAGAAACTCTCCTTAAAAGCAGATCAGCATATCTGAACCCACGTATTTACGTGAGTAAGATATGCTGATTTTGTTGTGTTCAGGACTTTTTTAACAGTCCCTTTCCTTAATTGTTAGGTTCAAGCGGATCGTTTATGATTCCTGCGAACATAGGAGTTCCGTTTTTATCTGCAATATAGTAGAAGAATGGTCTGTTAAGTTCAAAGTAAACCGGTTCCTCCTCAGGAGGCATAGCTGATCCGGCAGCCATTGAAATAAGAGTATATGCCGCAGCTTCGCATCCTTCCTCGTCGATGGTCACAACAGCTTCATGAGTTACTTCTGATAAATATGCACTTGGAATGCCGTTTTCAGAATAATCTATAACCCCTGTGAAATCACCCTTAACTTTAGAGAAAGCGTCTTTGATACCAAGCGCCTGTGAAGCACCTACAAGATCAAACTTTGATGCTACGTCAAACTTCGGTACTGAGAATACTGTCTTTCTCTTAACGTGCTCTACGCTGTCGCTGTAGATCTCCTCCATGATTTTATCATCAGAAACAAGCTCTTCAACAGTTACACCTTCATCAGGAAGAATGAAATGCATCTCACAGCCGTTTTTCATAGTTTCCGAGCATCTCATGTATTTGTCAGCAAAACCAACATCCTTGTAAAGTCTGGTATAGCCCATAAAGTCACATTCAACTTCAGTACCGTCTTTTTTAACAAAAGTATTCTTTTCGGCTTTTCCGAACTTACTTGACCACGCATCCTTGAAAGTGATGGTATTAAGTATCTTCATTATTTCGTCCTCAGGGTTAGGTATCTGAATTTCCGGCTGGAACTTACCCGAAGTATTCTTGTATATCCAGTTTGAGATTTCACCCGGAACACTCTTATCCTTAAAATCTCTTTCAAATGAAACTGCGTAATAGTCGTCAGCGATGGTATCAAGAGTATTCTGCTTAAAAGTCCACTTGTTATTAAGCCAGAGTGAATTTGCTACCTTGCAGTAAGCAGTATATTTATCAAAATAAAGTGAACGGAACAGTGAATCATTTTCACTTCTGAGATCTTCGATATCTTCTGCTCCAAGAGCAGTAATGAACTCGTCCCTGGTATTTCCTTCAGCACATTCTGCCGCCATCGACAGAGCCATGTAATAGCTTATAGGTGAATAAACTGTATTTTCCACGCCCTTCTTATCTTCGCTTTCAAGAAGAACTGCTGACGCACTGTTCGCTGCAAACTTCATGTATCCGTCTGCTTCTGCAGCTTCTGCCTTCTTTATATTCTTAAGATCAGGTGCCGCCTTGGCTCCTTCAAAGGAAGCTCCGAGTACGGATGAGCGCGGTTCAACAATCTCATTTTTCAGCATTATAAGGTCAACGATGTTTAGTTTTGCATCATAGTTTTCATCTGCTCTGGCTGATTCGTTTTCATCAAGTTCCTTTACGCCGTTTAAACCGTTCAGAAGTTTAAGAATATCAGCTGAATTGACTCCGCTGCTGTTGTCAACGTCTCCGAGATACTCAAACTTGTTTTCATGAGAAGCCGCATAATTTTCAGCTATGGATCCCATATGTCCTCTCATAACAGTGTCCTTGCCAAAATTCTGTTCACCAAGGGAGATCACACTGTCGGCAATAGTAATTGAACCTACATCGCCGCTGAAAGCTGACTGCCTTATTTCCATAATTCCTTCCGGCACAATAACGTTACGTGAACGGTAAAGATCAACGGATTTTTCCCCAAGAACAAAGATCCTTGAACGTGTTTCTTCGTCTTCTTCATAGTATCCGTAGTAATCCTGATCCGGTTTACATTTTGCAGGAACAATGAAAATGTCATCATCATTCACAGAAAAATCTTTTTTGCTGATACTTCTTGCAATATTGAATGCATAGTATTTTCCGTCAAGAACGATCATGTTGTAACTTCTTTCAAGATCAACAGAATACTCACTTTCTGCTTCTTCGGCGCTGATACGTGCAGTACTGAAAACTCCGCCAAACTGACCGTAAACTATACTTCCGCCTAACATTACCAGAGCAGAAGCAAACGCCGTCATTTTCCTTAAAACATGATTCATAATAATCCCGTTCCTTTCTCTCTTTTCATAACCCTGCTTATACTTTTTTTCCTATAGCTGACTTCATTCTCAGAACAAAGTCTATCATTTTTACAGTTATAGTGTATAAAAAAAGTATATAATCGCACAACTAAATTATAAACCGTTACAAATAATTTGTCAATCAGAATTTGTACGGTTTTGAGTAAAAGACAAATTCAAGAAACCAGGGAAACACTGATTAAATCGGAAATCAGTCTTCGCCGGATTTCCGGAGGTGGGGTTTGCGGGGCTTCGCCCCGGAGCCCCATGCTGATTTATGAATAAATCAGCGTTCCCATAGATCTGCCATTTTAAAATACGTCTTTACTTACTAAAACAACATTTGAAAAGAAAAATTACAGGCTTAATTATTACAATTTGGTTACAAATTCTAAAGAAGCACTGATTAAGCCGGATTTCCGATTAAATCAGTGTTTCCCTAAATATTGCACAGAAAGACCACTCCTGTTCAAAGAGTGGTCTTTTTCGTTTACTATAAATTTCTGAAAATTATCTGAAACTCTTCACCCAGTTAAGAAGTGAATTCGGATAAACATTTTCAGCTACTTCTTTTCTCATTCTGTCAGTAACAGGGCCGTTCTTTGCAAGCTTTTCGAGAATGCATGCCTGAAGTTCCTCTACAGACATTTCTTCATACGGCTTGTTAAGATCAAGCTTCTTTTCAGAAGGTTTTGTCTTCGAAGCTTTCTTTTCTGCTCTCGGTTTTGCTTCTTCCGGCTTCTTTTCAGGTGAAACAGCCTTTGCAGGTTCTTCCTTCGGCTTAACATTTTCTGTCTTTGCCGGTTCTGGCGCTGCTTCTGTTTTAACTGGTTCTTCGCACTTTACCTTAACAGGTTCGGCTGCTTTTATTTCTACCGGAATGGCCTTTGCGTCAGCATCTGACGGTACCCAGATATCACCGGAGCATCCGAGCATGCTTATTGTAAGATTTCCGCCGTTAGCCTTTAGCTTTGTTCCGGAAAGCATGCCGACATATTCGCCATGTGATGCAGGTACTGTAACTGAAGCACAGTTATCATCATTGTTTACTGCAACTATTACCTGTACGCCGTTATAGTTTCTCGCAAACGCATACTGTCTGTTGGTAAGTCTGAGTTCACGGTAATCGCCGTAGGAAAGTGCCGGAGTTGACTGTCTTATCTTTCCGAGAGCCGAAATGAGCTCTGTGCACGGATTCTTCGTGTATGAATCTGCAAAATCCTTTAAATCAAGTTCCGGTCTGAGTGAATCGTCCGAGAACTTTTCCTTTTTACCTTCAATTCCGAATTCTGATCCGTAGTAAACGGAAGGAACGCCCGGAAGAGTATACAGAAGAATATGTACCGGAGCGTAGAATGTCTTGTTGTTAAGCTTGGTTATTATTCTTTCAACGTCGTGATTGTCAACAAAGTTGTATAACTTAAGGCCGTCAGGCTTACAGCCGCCCATTTCGTAGAGACGCTTTACTGTATGAGCTATCTCGAAATAGTTGTGGTCGTTGTGTCCTGAATACAGAGCCTTGTGAAGAGCATAGTTAGTTACGGAATGAAGGGTCTCGCCGTTTACCCAGCGGCTGTAGTCACCGTGGATAACTTCACCCATGAGCCAGAATTCAGGTTTTACTTCATTGGCCGTGCGCCTTAATTCCTTCATGAAATCAAAATCAAGTACGTCAGCAGCATCAAGTCTGATACCGTCAACGTCAAACTCGCTTACCCAGAAACGGATAACATCACAGATATAATCCTTGACTTCAGGATTTCTCTGGTTGAGCTTTACGAGAAGGTTGTATCCTCCCCAGTTGTCATATGAAAAGCCGTCATTGTACTCATTGTTTCCGCCAAAGTTCACGTTGCAGTACCAGCTTCGGTACTGTGAAGCCTCACGTTTTTCCTTGATGTCCTTAAATGCGAAGAAATCGCGTCCGGTGTGATTGAATACACCGTCAAAGATAACTCTGATGCCTGCCTTGTGACACTCTACAACAAAGTTTTTAAGATCTTCGTTAGTTCCAAGTCTGCTGTCAAGTTTTTTGTAGTCAGTCGTTTCATAACCGTGTCCGACTGATTCGAAGAGCGGTCCGATATAAACAGCATTAAACCCTGTTTTTTTCAGATGATCTATCCACGGGATAAGCTTATTAAGCCTGTGTTCAGGTTCTCCGTAGCTGTTCTGCTTTGGAGCTCCCGTAAGTCCGAGCGGATAAATGTGATAAAATACTGCTTCATCATACCATGCCATGTCTATTCCCCCAATAACAATTTTTTACAAGGGAAACACTGATTAAATCGGAAATCCGGCTTTGCCGGATTTCCGCAGGTGGGATTTGCGGGGCTTCGCCCCGGAACCCCACGCTGATTTATGCATAAATCAGCGTTTCCATAAGAAAACACTGATGCCCTGTCCTGAATCTGAGCAGGACGGGAGTCAGCGTTTTTTTGTGTGATTAAACTTCAAATACTCTTTTTATGCTGTCATAGTGAAGGAAAATTCCTTCGTCACCAAGAGCTTTGATCTCTTCGGCTGTAGCCAGCCTGTATCCGAGTGTCTCAGCTTCCTGAAGCTTAAGATCACTTTCGTCAAAGTCCATTTCATAACGGTAGATGTCAACGAAATAATTATCGCCTTCGCCGGGATTTTCGCGCTTGTAGGTAAATACATATCCTCCCTTTGCGCCGCTTACATCAAGTCCGGTCTCTTCAAGGATTTCGCGCTTTACCGCATCTTCCGACTCTTCACCTGCCTGGGCTGCACCGCCGGATACTTCCCACCAGCCCGGCGCCCACGCCTTGGTCATTACACGCTGGGTTATAAGAAATTTTCCGTCAGGACGCATGATGACGCCAAGGACTGTAAGATGGTACTCGCCGTCTTTTAATATCCAGTCGTTTCTTTTCATTTTACGTCCTGTCTTCTTTTTATCTGAATCGTAAATGTCCCAGTATTCCATTGTTAAAGTGTACCTCCGATAAATATAAAATATAAGGAAAACACTGATCAAATCGGAAATCCGGCTTCGACGGATTTCCAAAGGCGGGATTTGCAGGGCTTCGACCCGTACACCACGCAGATCAGATCAGCATTGTATTTTCTTTAAGATAATCCTCAAAATCCTCTTCGGATAAAGGACGGGAATAAAGATATCCCTGTATAGCATCTACACCGAGCCTGCAGAGCATGTCTGACTGTTCCTTTTTCTCAACACCCTCCGAAACGGTCTTGTAACCCAGTTCTCTTGCAAGATCAATACACGCTGCAAGCACCTTGGTCCTCTTTTCATTGCCGAACTGTTTCATAAATGACATATCCAGCTTTACAACATCTATCGGCAGTGAACTGAGAATATTGAGTGACGAATAGCCGGTTCCGAAATCATCAAGTTCGATCTCGTAGCCTAAGCTGCGGAACTTTTCGAGTTTTTCAATAAGGTTTTCAAGATCGCTGCTCATCAGGGTTTCAGTTATCTCAATGTGGAGATACTGCGGAGAAACATCGTTTTCCTCGGCGATCCTCTGATATTTCTCAACAAGGTCACTGAGAGCAAATGTCAGCTTGGATGCATTTACCGAAACCGGGACCACCTTTAATCCTTTATCCATCCAGTTTCTGATGTTTTCACAGGTCCTTTTCCAGACATAAGTATCTATTTCGGCAACAAACCCGTTCATTTCAAAAAGAGGGATAAAATCAGAAGGAGACATGAATCCGAATTCAGAATTCTCCCATCTTACAAGAGCCTCGGCTCCGATAAGTTTTCCGGTCGCAGCATCATGCTTCGGCTGATAATATACCTTGAAATCTTCATTCTGAAGAGCTGAATACATCGAATCTTCTATCTTGCGGCGCACACTGAGCTTCTGCTCCATTTCAGCATCATAGAAAGCCATGTCAACACTGTAGTCATGCTTGATATTATTAAGTGCAATGTGTGCTTTGTCACAGCAGGAGATAACATCAACGTCATGAGGAATGTTTTCATAGACGCCGAATTTTGAAACGATGTTCGGCAGCCCGTTCCGGTTCATTGCATAATACCAGTTTTTTGCACTTTCTTCAGAAAGCGTAAATTTCATGATATTCTCGTGATCGCCTATCATGACCATCTGGTCACCGCCGTAACGTCCGATGATAAGATTGTCATTGGCAAAAGGCGCAAGAAATGAACCTACCCATGCAAGTATCCTGTCGGCAGTCTGGATACCGTACACTTCATTTATTTTCTTGAAATCGACTATGTCGGAAATAACAACATCAAACTGCTTGTCAGGATGATATTTTACAAGATCAGTCGCATGGCGCAGGAAAGCAGCTCTGGTAAGAAGACCCGTAAGAGAATCAACATCGGCTGTCCGCATTATATCAATATCTCTTGTGGCAAGCAGAATGCAGCACAGCTCGCCGTTTTCATCATTAATACGGTCATAGACAAGCTGATTGTAATTCTTGTGATTATCAATTACTCTTCCGTAACCGATAAGAAAAGATTCCCCGTCCGCTGTCCTGCTGATAATTGTGCTTAAGGTTGACTGTTCAAGCAGCCTTTTGCGGTAACGTTCACCAATAAAGTTATCGGCATACCACTGGCGTACCTTGTCGTAATCGGAAAGTTCACGGATCTTTTCGATCATATCAGCAAACTCATCATAGAGTTTGCCTTCAAGCGGCCAGTACAGCTTTATTGAATTGTCATTTATATCTATAAGCCAGACGCTCTGATATTCTTTTAAAAAAACATCAAGTACTTTTCCGATGATTTCTTTCTCGATCATGACCCCAAATCCTTTCCCCGAACTGAATAAAAACTCTTATTTATATTATATCAGTTAATTAACTATGATGTCAATAATAAATTATATAAAATCTGTCATAATTCATAAAATGCTATTGATAATTTACTGCACATGACGTATAATAGACACATGAAAAACTTAAGGAAACACTGATCCGTTTGCAGACGGCACATTCTGCGGGACCGGACTGATCCCGGCACGGTCAGTGTTTTCATAAAACGGGGGTTAAAAATTATGAATCAGCAGACAAAATTCGATCTTCCTGTCTGTCTTACAGTCGAGGAAGATGCTCTTTACCATTCAGATGAGATAATAAAGACCTACATTCCTGAAATATCGGGTCAGAAAACACTTATAGTTTCCGAACAGTTTCTGATCGACATCTATAAGGAAAAGGTAACGGATCTGAGCATCGATTTCGGAAATGCAGAAATATACGCCATGGGAAGCGCAAGCTTTGATGAAGCTGTAGCCATTGCGAAAAAAATATGCATTGAAGATATAAAAGTTATAATCGGCTTCGGCGGCGGAAGAGTTCTTGATACAGCCAAATACGCAGCACATGTCAGCAAAGCTGCATATATCTGTATTCCCTCTTCTTTAAGCAATGACTCACTCGCCTCTCCTTTTGCTGTGCTTGAAACCGAAGGAAAGGCAAGAAAAACTCTTGAATGCAAAATTCCGGCTGCTATCATAGTGGATCCCTGCATGATAAAAGCGGCACCTGTAAGCCAGACTCTTTCAGGTATAGGCGACACAATAGCCAAGCATACCGCCCTTTATGACTGGAAACTTGCTGCGAAGAAAACAGGTTCAAGAGTCGATGACTTCGCCTATGCACTGAGCAGAATGAGCTACGACTCCGTTTACCACTGTGATGAAAAAGACTTAAACAGCCGCGTTTTCATAAGGATCCTTTCAAGAGCACTGGTAATGGGCGGTCTGGCTATGGAAATAGCCGGTTCTTCAAGGCCGTGCAGCGGAAGCGAACATCTGTTTGCCCATGCAATTGAGGAATATTATCCGGAAGTTAAGATCTCACACGGTCTGGCTGTAGCACTCGGATCCATAGGTGCATGTATTTTCCAGGGTCAGTCCGAAAAGGGCATAATGGATTTCTTTAAAATATACGGCCTTGATCCGAACCCTGCTTCCTACGGTATCACAAAGGATATGTTCGCAGATATGTGGGAAAAGGCACGTACAGTACGTACAGGCAGGATCACCGTACTTGACGATGTACACCCTGACAGAGCTAAACTCGACAGCATTTACGACATAATGCAGGGATAAACCTGTTTTTACAGCCGCGGCGCACGCGGCTGTATTTTTTCGCCGGCAGAAAAATAAACGGTATGTCGTGATTGACCAATAAAACATGAATGTCCGTACTGAAAAATATCAGTTTGTCAGTGTTGCACTCAGAGCGAAAATATGGTAGAATAGAATAGATATTGTTTAAAAAATTTCGGTTTAAGGTGGAATATAAAAATGAAGACAATTACCCAGATATTAACTGAAAAAGTTTCCGATGCCTTTGAAAAATGCGGTTACGACCGTGCACTCGGTGCAGTATTCGTTTCAGACCGTATGGACCTCTGTCAGTTCCAGTGCAACGGCTCCTTCGCTGCTGCCAAGCAGTATAAAAAGGCTCCGTTCATCATCGCTGAAGAGATAAAGAACGTTCTGAGTGATGACCCGGACTTTGAAAAGGTCGAAGTTGCAAAGCCTGGATTTATCAACATGACAATGACTGACGAATATCTTGTAAAGCTCCTCGCTGAAACTGCTGATGACGCTCACATCGGTATTCCTCAGGTCGGATGCGGTGACACAATTGTTATGGACTACGGCGGACCTAACGTTGCAAAGCCGCTCCACATCGGCCATCTCCGCTCCGCTATAATCGGTGAATCGCTCAAGCGTCTTGCACGCGAATGCGGATACAATGTTGTTTCCGACGTACATCTCGGCGACTGGGGTCTTCAGATTGGTCTTGTTATTGCTGAACTTGAAGAAAGAAATCCTGAATGGGAATGCTTTAAGGAAGATTTCAAGGACGGAAAGGTTCCTGAACTTACTGCCGACATGCTCAACGAGATCTATCCTTTTGCAAGCAAAAAGAGCAAGGAAAACGAAGAATTCAAGGCAAAGGCTCATAAATTCACTGCAGACCTCCAGAACGGCAGACCGGGTTACATTGCCGTATGGAAGGAAATTCTCAGGGTTTCAATAAACGACCTTAAGGGCAACTACGAAAAGCTCGGCGTTGACTTCGACTACTGGTACGGTGAAAGCGACGCAGACAAGTACATCGATGAACTCGTTTCAGTTCTTACTGACAAGGGTCTTCTTTACAAAAGCGAAGGCGCTATGGTCGTTGACGTTGCCGAAGAATCAGACAAGGCTCCTATGCCTCCTGTTATCATCAAAAAGTCTGACAATTCAAGCATTTACGCTACTACTGACCTTGCAACCATTATCCAGAGAAACAGGGACTTCGCTCCGAAAAAGATCTGGTACGTTGTTGACAAGCGTCAGGATCTCCACTTCACACAGGTATTCCGCTGCGCAAGAAAGGCTGAGCTCGTTCCTGCAGACACTGAACTTGAACTTTTAGGATTCGGTACAATGAACGGAAGCGACGGCAAGCCGTACAAGACTCGTGACGGCGGTGTAATGAAACTTTCCGACCTTATAGAAACAGTTACAAACGCTGCTGCTGAAAAGCTCCGCACATCTGAATTCGTTTCTGCTGAAGATCACAGCGAGATTGCAAAGCGTGTAGGCATTGCAGCTGTAAAGTTCGGTGATCTTATCAACCACAGATCAAAGGACTACATCTTCGATATTGACAAGTTCCTTTCATTTGAAGGAAAGACCGGCACTTACCTTCTCTACACTGTTTCAAGAATAAACTCAATTTTAAAGAAGACAAACACTGAAAATTCGGACGCAAAACCGGGTAAACTCTACACAGACGCTGAACGTGAGCTTATTCTCGCCATCCTTCTCACAGGTGATGTATTCCGTCACGCAATAGACGAAAAAGCACCTAACTACGTCTGCGAAAATGCTTACAAACTTGCAGTCATCTTCTCGAAGTTCTATCACGACAATCATATTCTCGGTGAAACTGATGAAGCAAAAAAGAAAGACTGGCTTGCACTCATTTCATTTACAAGAAAGCTTATTTTAAAGCATCTTGAAATTCTTGCGATCGAACCAGTAGAGAATATGTAATCAATCTGTCAGGAGGTGCTCTGAATGGATCAGAAAGCTGAAAAACAGCTTGCATTTCTTAAAGAGATAACCAGATGCTCAGGAAGTGAAGATGTTTTTGAAAAAAACATCGCACCTGTACGAAATGTTCTGAAAAAATATCTTCCGGATATTTATCCTGCTCACGCTGAACTGTGCGCCAGACTTGAATCAGCTTACGAAAGGCTCAAAGACTACGCAGCGTACAGACAGCTTGTCAAAAAAAATATAATTTCACTTTGCGGCAAAACCGCATCGGGCAAATCATCGTTCTTCAACTCACTCTACGGCGGGGGTATTCTGCCGGTAGATACAGACATTAACTGCGCCGTTCCCGCCTACGTTATATGCGGAAGCTCACAGTACGCCTACGGCATAAACCGTTTCGGTCACTTCATCACAATGGAGCCGGAAGAGCTCGTATCAGCGTTTTCAGGCTCTGAAAATGACGACATGCCGCTCGGGCACCTTTTCTCCAGTATTCTCACCTATGCTTCCACGCCTGAACTCAGACACATTGCATTCATGGAAACTCCGGGATATACCAGATCATACGGTGAAATGCTCTCGACAGATGAACTTAAAACCATCCAGCGAATCAATTTTTCTGACTATATACTCTGGTTTGCTGACATAAATATAAATACACTGGGAATAAGCGACAATGACATAAGAATGCTTAAAAAAACTGATCCGCATATCCCGAAGCTTATCATTATCAACAAGGCAGATGCATTCAGCACAAGAGATATGCCGGAAATAGTTGAGAAAACCAGAAAGATATTAAACGCACGCGGTGTAAATCACATTGATGTGCTTACATACTCAAAAAATCACCCGGAAAAATACGACAAGTACAAAATACTTGCCTATCTTGACCGCTGGGACAAAAGTCCGTCGGTCATCAGTTTTTCCCAGGAATTCGACAGGATATTCGACGCTCATCAGTCCACCCAGAAGATCGACGATCTGCGTTCGCAGCTTCTTCCTGAGATACAGGCAGCAAGCGAGAGTATTTTCTCAGTACAGAACGCTTTCGGTACTTCAAGGAAACAGCCTGCCGAAGAATTTGTTCCTGTTGAATCAGTTCAGCAGACTCCTATAAGCAGGCTCAAAAACATTGATTTCTCAAAAATCAAACTCACCGATTTGCCTATACCGAATCCTGAAAAGCTTTTCCGGAGCTACAACGACAGAAACATAGCTGATGTTTCCGCCTATGAACGCTACATTAATTCTGTTTCCATAATTTTAAGCGAACAGATGAAAGATATCGATCCTGCTTTCTCGGCTTCATCGAAAAATTCAAAATACAAAAAGGAAGTTTCGGCTGTTATATGCCGTATTTTCGGAGTACCGGAAGAACCGGCAGCGCCGTCAGAATCATCCCGCGAAAGTGCATCAGGTAAAAGCGGAGCAGCCGACGGAAGAAAAGGAAAACGTTCGAGAACACCGGGATCAAGGCGCGAGCGCGAACGTGAACGCGAATCAGGAATTCAGCAGCTGGCAGTGCCAAATGAAGAATCTGCCGAACCGGCACCGTCAAGACGTGAACGTTCCTCATCTCTTCCTTCCAGAAGAAGATTACGATAAAGAAAGGGAAACTTTATGGAATCAAACAAGGTTTATGAGCTTTTTAACAAGACTATACTTCAGGGCTCCGCCATTAAGGAACACCCTCTCGAAAAAGCTGACGAGCGTCTGAAAAGCGTTTACTACGATCTGCTCTACATCACTGCCCAGTATGAAAACAGCGATACTGACAATCAGATACAGTTCATAAAGAGAATAATGGACAGCACAAATGCAGTCACCGTAATTTCTGATCACATACGAAGTGCCGGTGAGCTTACTCCTGAAAAAACAGCTGATTTTATAAGAAACTGTAAAAACATGCATCTTGAGATCATATTTTTTATGGACTGTCTGCTTATTGCATGTTCTACAGGAAATCTGAACAAGAAGCAGGTGGATTATCTTTCTGAAGTAGCAGCATCACTTGAGATCAGACGTTCTGATGTTGAGCTTCTCTGCGGCTATGCTGTTTCCATTCTTGAACAGAGCACTGAAAAATATGAAAAAATAAACAAGCAGGATACGTCTGAGCTTTACAGACATATTCTGTGCTATACAAAAAAATACGTCTGCGGAGCCATTGCAAATACGGACAAATGTCTGCATCTTTATTCCATGGCTCACGAAACGGTCGATCCGAAGAGAATCATTGTACTGAGTTCTTCAGCAAACTACAACAGCTGTGAGATCACAAGGGAAACTATAGTTTTTGAAAATATCAGGATCGATCTTTCAAACATGACGCAGATACACGACTTCCACATAGGCTTCGGATGTGCAAAGAACGTTATTTTCCGCAGCTGTGACTTTATAAACGGAGGAAGTTTAAGATTTCACGGATGTCAGAACATCAGCATAGACGACTGTACATTCACGGACTTTGTCAACGATGCTGTTTTCGATCTTAATCCTGACAGCACACTTTCAGTTACGCGTTCAGAATTCAGAAACTGCGGTTACGAAACAAGCTTTCAGAACACTACAGGCGGTATTATCAGGTCTGCAAATCTTAATCACGTTGTCTTCAGAGAATGCAGTTTTGAAAGCTGTTTTGCACAGGGAAGCTTCAAGGGCGGTGTTATCTGCTTCAACAACTCAGCAGAAGCATACGACTGTACATTCAGCGGGTGCAACCGAGGTACTTATCTTTTCTTCACCGACAATGGTACTTTCAGAGGTGACAGAAACAAGCTCGTTGACAGTGTGGAACTTAAGAGCTGAGTAACTGATCAGCGAACAAAACAGTGCAGGGGCAAAGTGCGAAGATCCGATAACAGAGGATCCGTAGTCAGATAAGTATTTTCCTGCATCTATCCTATATATTAAAATCAATCGGAGGAATTAATTTGAATCCAGCAATAAAAAAAGAGATCGAACGCCGAAGGACCTTTGCTATCATTTCACATCCTGACGCAGGTAAAACCACACTTACTGAAAAATTTCTTCTTTACGGAGGAGCTATCAATCAGGCAGGTACTGTAAAGGGTAAAAAGTCTGACCGTCATGCAGTTTCAGACTGGATGGAAATCGAAAAGCAGAGAGGTATTTCTGTAACGTCTTCCGTTATGCAGTTCAACTACGAAGGATTCTGCATCAATATTCTCGATACACCGGGACATCAGGACTTCTCGGAAGATACATACCGTACACTTATGGCTGCTGACTCAGCTGTAATGGTCATCGACGCTGCTAAGGGTGTCGAAGCTCAGACAAGAAAACTTTTTAAGGTCTGCGTAATGAGAGGGATCCCGATATTCACATTCATCAACAAAATGGACCGTGAATCAAGAAATCCTTTTGACCTTCTTGAAGAGATCGAAAACGAACTTGGTATCAAGACTTATCCTGTAAACTGGCCTATCGGTTCCGGAAAGAGCTTCAAGGGCGTTTACGACCGTGACAAAAAAGCAATCATCTCATTTACTGCAAACGGCGGTCATCAGGAAGTTGAAGCAACTGAGGTAGACCTTAATGATGAAAAACTTTCAGATATCATAGGTGAGGAAAACTACAGAACTATAGTTGACGACATTGAGCTTCTTGACGGCGCAAGCGAGGAATTTGACATTGACGCTGTTCAGAACGGTAAGCTCTCCCCTGTTTTCTTCGGTTCTGCTCTTACCAACTTCGGTGTTGAACCGTTCCTTGAAAACTTCCTTCAGATGACTCCTTCACCTCTTGCCCGTGAATCCGATCAGGGCGTAATTGATCCTTTTGAAGAGGATTTCTCAGCCTTCGTATTCAAGATACAGGCTAACATGAATAAGGCGCACCGTGACAGAATCGCTTTCATGAGAATATGTTCAGGCAAGTTTGAACGTGAGAATGAAGTATATCACGTTCAGGGCAACAAGAAAATGAAGCTTTCACAGCCTCAGCAGCTCATGGCATCCGAGCGTGAGATCATTTCAGAAGCTTACGCCGGAGATATCATCGGTGTATTTGATCCGGGCATCTTCTCAATCGGTGACACTATCACAATGCCGGGAAAGAAGTTTAAGTACTCCGGAATTCCTACCTTCGCTCCTGAACATTTTGCCAAGGTATCATGTACCGACACATTAAAGAGAAAGCAGTTCTTAAAGGGTATCAACCAGATCGTTCAGGAAGGTGCTATTCAGATATTCACAGAACCGTACACAGGTTACGAGGAAGTTATAGTCGGCGTTGTCGGCATGCTCCAGTTTGAAGTTCTTGAATACAGACTCAAGAATGAATACGGTGTTGACATAAGACGTGAAACTCTCTCCTACGAATACATCAGATGGATCGACAATGCTCTCGACTTCGATGTCAAGACACTTTCTCTTACCAGCGATACAAAGATCGTTCAGGACTTCCACGACAACTATCTGCTTCTTTTCACAAGCGAATGGAATATCAGATGGGCGCTTGAAAAGAACGACGGTCTTAAGCTTTCAGAATTCGGTAAAGCACAGTAGCAGGAACGGACGTGTGCCAATGAAATTTTCAGATGGATTCTGGCTGAATAAAAAGAACTATGATGTAAAATATACCACCTGGCGACAAATGATTGTAAATATGATTTGGCCAGATGATCAGAAACTATTTCTTGAACGCACAGATCCAGAATATCTCAAAAAAAATCTTGAACCAGGCCGTGCCACATCCTTTGACTGCCAGATGAAAAATCTTGAAGGAGTCTTTATCTGGGTAAAACTGATTTTCAGCCGGGCATGTACAACCAATGAAGAAGATTTCCGCTTTGTAATGCTTCCCTGTGTTTTTAGCATTAAAGAACTTTCTGGCTTCTTGAAGACACCAGTCGTTATACGCCTTGAGCTGCAGACGGTATGCGTCCGCCAATTCCTTGTCGGAATAGGTCTCTTTTCCTACAGTAAGTGACATGACATTAAATGTTAAGTTTTGCCTACTCTTTACCGGATTTTCGGCTTCCTCCAAACCTTTGCGGCGCAAAGATACTCCATTTTTCTGACATATTCAAGTCTTTCGCATATTTTTTCTTCGTTATGTTACTGACTACCGGTCGGCACAGGGTTCTCTTCTATTATGCGGGATATCATACTGCACCACCTCCCGCGAGAATCACAAGAAAATGTATCGGCAGGGACTTCCTGAATGATGTAGGTTGGATGATTACTGTTTTTCTTTTATGAAAGGAATTGCATCCTCATTTTCTGTTTGAGAGAAGATCTCTGCAAATCTGTCTTTTGTGCCTGGCGGTACAATAATACTCTGCAGTTTGTCTAAACTGCCAAGGGCAACCGGAGTAATCGAAAAATTGGGGATTTCGGTCAGCGTACTTGGCAATTCGATGGTTACCAGTTCCGGGCAATCCCAAAAAGCAGTCTGTTTGAAACGAATAACTCCCTCCGGGATAATCAGTGATTTCAGTTTGTTGCAATTAGCAAACATATAATTATTTATCGAGGTCACTTGCGCCGGCCAAACAAATGTTTCAAAGTCGCAGTCTTGAAAAGCGTACTCTTCAATAGTGGTAACTGACTGTGGGATAGAAATAGAACTGATACGGCATCCCGCGAAGGCATGTTTCCCTATTATCTTAATGCCTTCAGGTATTATTGTATTCTTACATGCTGAAACCAATTTGTCTTTTTCTGTTTCGATAATGGCATTGCAATTGTTCCTGCTGTCATAAACCGGGTTGTCCGGAGAAACCTCAATAGAGGTCAGTCCCGAACAGTAGCCGAACGCATTGTCTGTAAAACCATCGTTGCCCAGTTTTTTTACGCTGGCAGGAATGTAAAGGGATTTTAGCGATTCACACCCCACAAATGCGGCAGATTCAATTTCACGTACACCTTCCTCAAAAGTAACCGTTTCCAAGTCCTTGCATAGAGCAAACGCATTGAGTCTTATTACTCTCACTGATTTCGGAATATGAACTTCTTTGATGCTACTGCAATAAAAAGCCTTTATAAAAATACGTTTGACTCCGGCAGGAATAATGGTATTCTTACATCCCAGAATCAAGTCTCCCGCCTTATAATTGTCATCTCCACTTTCTTTCTTTATTATAATAGCGTTACATTTTTTGCTACGGCTGGTCAACCACTCATTCTTTGGGTCCACAACAATGGATTCAAAATCGCAATGTTGAAAGGCATCATGAAAAATGCGGTTCACGTTTTGAGGTATAGCAATGTGCTTAAGGCTTTCACATCCATAAAAAGCAGTAACGCCAATTTCCGACAGACTATCCGGTAATACAACAGAGGTGAGTTTTTCGCTCCAGACAAAGGCTGAAGAGCCGATACGTTCTGTACCTTTCTTCACGACATACTCTCCCTGAAAATCTAAAGGGCATCTAAATAGCGTTTTCTTGCCTTGATATTCGCCATATTCGGGGCCAAAGTCCTCTATTATCATAATTTATATTTTAGATGGTTAATACTTCTTTTTATTCATCAATGCTTATTGTTGCCAATTCGCGTTGGGCGGATTGTGACCATTCGCGGTAGCGCTTCATGTCATTGAAACGTTGCAGCACTTCGTCATAGTGCTGCTGCAACCTGCGTGCTTTCTGCTTTGCCGCCTCTTTTTCGACGGGGTCTGTCAATTCAGCACGTGACTTATTGAAAGCCTTCAGTTCACTCCGCAGTTTTGCTACTACTTCTTTGCATTGCTGCCATTGTTCTTCGGTATATGCCATACTATAATCCAAAGAAATGAATTATTTTTCTTGCTATTTTGAACGGAGCAGAAATTACCCGACCTGTTACACTAACCACTTTGAAAGTCGTTGCCGCAAGGATTAGTTCTATACAGTTTTTGGTAAATTGTGCGGTTGCAGCGCCTTTAATCATGCCCTTTGCCTGACCTTCTTCATTGAAAACGACCATCACATCCTTACGGGTATAAATCCAGCCAAAACCTCCCGAAAACACTTGACGGTTGGTCGTATGTCCCAAACTCATTCCCACTAATGTTGAGTCCATGCCATCTATCACCTCTCCCATCATGACAGCAGCCATCATTTCTTCTCCATATTTGGATGTCAGTTTTTGCCAATCCGAATAGAGCAGTTGCTTACAAGCTGTTTTGCAATATTGAGGTTCATTCCATGTCGTGCCTAACGAAGAAAGGAAATGATGCTTGCCGTCGGTTAATTGGAAAGCCATTTCGCCGTCTTCCTCAAGAACGATGTCCTCCACCGTAAACAGATTGCACACAGAATCTTGGGGTGTGAACTCCTGTTGCGTTTTGATGTCTTTGTATTTTACCTGATGCGCAAACTCCTTCGGCTCGGAATACCATTGAGCCGATACGACCAATTTCTGGTTTTTGTACTTTTTCAGCAAGTAGTTGTAATGTGACATTACAAGGAACGGGAAAGAACCATTGAACGGATTGAAATCCGGACTAAAGAAACTGCGAAAATAAATGGAATAATCGTAATTGAGCCGTTCACCTGTCTTTTTATCGCGTAAGTAGAACATGAAACGTGCTGGATAGACCTTTTGCTGACGGACTTTCTCTACAACAAATGTACGTCCGACAAGGTCTTTTGCGTATGTGAATCTATCAAATGGGGAGCGCGGTTTGTACGCTTCTCTCCATTGGATATCCTCATCGTCTTCCGTAACCGAACTTCGTTTGAAGCCCTCGTATTCCTTGAAATAGGTACATGGGAAGACATATAGTTCCTGTCCTATATAGCTGCACACATTATTTCCTCCGACGCAATTCATCCGCGTGTCATAGGGCTTGCCGGTATTGGCAAGCCTCATGATACGCTGCGCTTCTGTCTCTTTCTTCGGCTTTTGGTCACTTGTCACCTGCCGAGGCTGAGCAAAAGCAAAAACTGCTTGAAGTATAAAAAGATTAACAAGACTTCGTTTCATAAATTATTCATTAGATTGTTGATCTTTGGGTTCTAATACAAAAATAATACTGTCGATATATGCTTCAATCTGATTAATTAACTCCGGCTTAGATTTTATGAGAGATGAATATTTATCATCTTCATCCGATTCTAGTTTGAATTTCTTACTCGTAATCACTACATAATTGGATAGGATGAAATCCTGTCAATAAAAAGTCCCACATACACAAGTATGCAGGACTTTTTACACACTTATGCATGCCAAACCTTTATGATCACCGAGTTTGGATACATTCTTCTGCATTTCTCACGTGCTTCACTTTCAGACTCTGCGGCAATGCTTACTTCACTACCACCTTCAAAATCAAAATAGTAATGTGTCATAATTATAATAATAAAATTTTACGCCTACTCTTTTCAGGATTTTCGGCTTCTTCCTATTAAGATTTATTTAACATCCCATGCCCCGGTATGCATCCAACACATAGAGATGTTCATGTTAAGGTCATCATCAATGGCTTTTTTTACATCTAACCATCCCCATGAATAACCTTGCACATTAAAAGATACAGAATATCCTTTAGGAATCAAATGACCAAATTCCAAAATATCATTTTTACATGTTGCAGTAAATATCATATTGATTCATGATTTACGGTAAACGTCTTTCTCCTATTAAGCGCATGGACTTGTTCTGCTCTTGAATTTCTGTTCCGTCAAGAGTTTCGGAAATGGTTTTTATTTATCATTTTTCAAAACCTGCGGCAAAGGTAAGCAAAAGTTTTCTAAAGTAAAAACATTTTTATGCATAATATTCGCAAAAACGCAGACTTGTGTAGGTTGTTTAATTCAGTCATTGTAGTGAACGGATTTACCTCACGATTCAAATATATCTACAAAAAAAGCCCACGCTTTCGCATGAGCTTTTGGGTTTTCCTTGAATTGTTGTTCGTTTCTATATAGCTGTTCAGGTTTTATAGAGATTGCTCCGGATTTAACGTTGTGGAGAGGGGATGGTGGTTTAGTTACGCTTTCAAGATATGTTTACTTGCAACGTTCTCCAGCACGGTCATTTGCTGGATTGCGATTTGGTTGAGTTTATGAAGCCGTTCCTGTTGCGGTAAACCTTCGTTGATAAAGACGGCATTCAGGTTCTCCATGTTACCAAGTTGTATATTTAAAATTCTATTTATATCTTTGCACCCGATTTTGCATCTAAGGAATGGAGTAAGGCAGATTACTTTGTGGTTTATAGACCGTAATTGACGTTACGCCCCCATCCCTTATACATCTAAAAACTGGATAGTTCATTGGGCATTTGACCCCGCATTCACAACGATAGTGCTCAGATGTATTGATGTTTAAATCAGCGCAATAAATCAAATATCACTATGACTTACATTGGTATTGACGTTAGCAAGGATTCGTTTGTATCGGCTTATCCTTCAAAGAGTGGTTACACCACCAAATCTTTCCCTAACACCACTAGTGGTGTGCGCCGTTTTATCTCCTCTCTTCCTGAGGACTGTCATTGCGTAATGGAAGCAACCGGCAACTACAGCATGCTTCTCCTTTACCTGCTTCAACAGGCTGACATTACCGTTAGCATGGAGAACCCGCAGAAGATTAAGCATTTTGCACGTGCTATGCTGTCCACAACCAAGACAGACGAGATAGATGCCAAACTGATTGCCATGTATGGCGAGAAGATGGAGCCCGCGCCTTATAAGATTCCATCAGAGAGCATCATTCTTCTTAAGCAGAAACGCACTGTCCTCCGGCAGCTTAAGAAGCAGTTGCTTATGATGACCAATCTTCATGAGTCGATGGCTGTTCTCCCCAAACAAGACCCGACGAGCAAAGCTTCTATTGAGCAGACCATCAGGTTCCTGCGCAAGCAAATCTCCAAGATGGAAGAGGAAATCACTAATATCTCTAACAAGGAGTACAAACGTCAGATGACTCTGCTGACCTCTATAAAGGGAATAGGTGACACTATTGCTTCTGCCCTCATAATAGCCACGGGAGGCTTCACTTATTTTAGTTCTGCCAAACAGATCTCGCGATTCTTGGGCTTGTGCCCCACCTACCAGCAATCAGGCACGTCAGTTAATGTCAAAGGTCACATTAATCGCAATGGTGATACTTATCTGCGTAGTCAATTATATATTGCCGCTATGTCATCAATCGCCAGTAACTCTGCTTGCAGGGAAGCCTTTCTCAAAATGAAAGAGAGGGGCAAATCCGGCAAAGTGGCTCTCATTGCGATTGCGAATAAACTTATCCGTCAAGCTTTTGCTGTTGTTACAAACAATCGACCTTATGCAGATGGATATGTGTCATCGTTTGCGTAAAAATTAACTTTTTTATCATTTTTTTAATATAGTTCGTCAATTGTTTCTAATTGTATCGAATTCGGTACAATTAAAATTGGGGTTGTACAACATTTCCCATTCACCAAGATACTCAATAGTGCTTTTGAGGCTCAGCCAACGAAAAATGAGCAAGAAAAAAGTGCTATTTCAAGCGAATACTGCCCGTCCGTTATCCGTTCTTCTCGTCGGACTCAAGAAGTGCGACAAGTTTCTTTAGTGCCTCTTCGGCAGGAATGTTCTGCTCAATACATTGTTTGTTCCGATAGAGGCTCACTTTCCCGCGTGCTGCACCTACATAGCCGTAGTCGGCATCCGCCATCTCGCCCGGGCCGTTCACAATACAACCCATTACGGCAATCTTGAGAGGCTTAAAGGGTGTATTCCGCATAGCGTCTTTAATTTCCGCCACCGTGCGCTGAAGGTCAAACAATGTTCTTCCACAACCCGGACACGAAACGAACTCCGTTTTGTAACGAATGACTCCCGCCGCTTGCAATATATCTTTCTCCAATTGGCGTAGTTTGTCTTCGGGGAAATGCGGATTGTCCAAATGCAAGTGTTCGCTTGCAACAGACTCGTTTTCCCATAGCAGCCGACCACATTCTGCTGACGCTTGCAGTACGAACAACTCCCAATCCTGTTGCGTGGAGCGGTAGGCGGCTGCGCCATTGTCTATAGTCAATTGCACGTCGTCAATACGGTAGCGGATACTATCTTGTGCATAGAAATAGTCCACTAAAGCTTTTGCCACAGGCAGTTCCTTTTCAGGCTCCTCGCTCAGGCTGACCCTTACCGTATCGCCGATTCCGTCAGCCAACAATGCGCCGATACCCACCGCCGAACGGATGCGTCCGTCTTCGCCTTCGCCTGCTTCGGTTACGCCCAAATGGATTGGGAAAGCCATGCCTTCTTTCTCCATTTGTTTCACTAACAGACGCACCGTATCTACCATAACCCGCGTATTACTGGACTTGACTGACAGCACTATATCCGTAAAACTCTGTTCTGCTGCCACACGCAGGAACTCCATACAACTTTCCACCATTCCCTCGGGCGTATCTCCATAACGGGACATAATGCGGTCGCTTAAACTGCCGTGATTGACACCTAACCGCAATGCCGTATGATGTGCTTTGCAGATGTCCAGTAAACTTGTGAACCGTTCACGGAGACGATGCAACTCGGTCTGATACTCCTCGTCCGTATAGTCTATATGCACGAACTTGCGTGCAGGGTCGATGTAGTTCCCCGGATTGATACGTACTTTCTCTACAACGGCTGCGGCTTTGTCGGCTACATCTGCACGAAAATGCACATCTGCCACAAGAGGCATCATACATCCTGCTGCCCGAAGCTGTTCACGAATCAGACCTACATTCGCCACTTCTCTCTCTCCTTGCGTGGTGAAGCGGAATAGTTCTGCTCCTGTTTGGGCACATCGGATAGCTTGACTGACAGCAGATTGTATGTCGTTTGTCGATACATTCGCCATTGTCTGCAAGCGAATGGGATAGTCACTGCCTATCGTTAAATCGCCAATCTGTACCCGATTCGTATGACGTCGTTTAGGAACCGACAGCGTGAGGATTTTGTTCATATAGTAATTTTTTTCAAAAAAAGTTTTGTCACATTAAAAATTCGCAGTACTTTTGTCGCCGCTTTCGTGAGAAGCAGATGAATCAGTAGCTCAGCAGGTAGAGCACATCCCTTTTAAGGATGGGGTCCTGGGTTCGAGCCCCAGCTGGTTCACTTAGAGTCAGGATACCGCGAGGTATCCTGACTTTTTTTGTCAGACAATCTTTGTGGCTTATTGGTTGTTATGTTGTTCTGTCTCATGTCAAGAGGTTTTGTATTTTGTTCAAAGATACGGTGCAGTATATGCTAAATATAAAGCAAGGATTAGGATTGTTTATCGGTAGCGCAAGGGTAGCGCAAGGGTAGCGGATTCCGATGGTATTCCTATAGTATCCCTATAGTATCTCTATAGTGTTCCTGTGGTGTTCCTGTGGAGTTGATGGGACGGGCGGGTTATATCACGATGTTCACAATTCTGCCGGGGACAACGATGATTTTCTTCACCGTGCTGCCGGCAAGGTATTTCGCCGTTTCTTCGTGAGCAAGGACCATTTTCTCCACTTCGTCTTTCGGCGTGTTCTTCGGACACTCGAACGTAAAGCGCACCTTGCCGTTGAACTGCACCGGATACTTTTGCGTATCTTCAACGAGATAGGACTCGTCGCAAACAGGCCAAGCAGCATCAATAACGAAATCGGTATGACCGCATTGATGCCACATCTCTTCGGCTATATGAGGAGCATAAGGGGCTAACAGGACTGCAACCTGCTCCAGAACGGCACGCTTGGTGCATTTGAGAGCCGCCAACTCGCTCTGCGCTATCATAAAGGCAGGTATAGACGTGTTGAACGAGTAGTGCTCAATGTCCCACGTGATTTTCTTTATCAGTTTATGCAGACTGCGCAGTTCGTCGCGTGTCGGTTCACCGTCAGAGGGCGATTCGTACATATTCCATAGTTTGCGGAGGAAGCGGTGAACGCCGTCTATGCCGTTCGTGTCCCACGGTTTGGACATCTCCAACGGACCGAGGAACATCTCATACATACGCAGAGTATCAGCTCCGTAACGCTCAACAATATCGTCCGGATTAACCACGTTGTACATCGACTTCGACATCTTTTCCACTGCCCAACCGCAGATATACTGCTTGTCGGTCGGCGTACCTATGTATGGGTTGTCCACATCGTTCGTGCCGTCCGAATAGACGAACTGGGCATCCTTGTAATCGGGCATCCACTGACGGAAGGCAACTACATCCAATATGTCGTTCTTCACGATGTTAACATCCACGTGGATAGGCTGTACGTGACCCTTATAGGGAGGTGTATCTATCAGATTGTAACTGATATACAGATTGCCGGTCGCACCATCGCCTATATAGCGGTACACGAAATTGCTGCGTCCCTGAATCATTCCCTGGTTGATGAGTTTCTTGAACGGTTCGTCCTCGCATACGTACCCCAAATCATAGAGGAACTTGTTCCAGAACCGCGAGTAGATGAGGTGACCTGTGGCATGTTCGGTTCCGCCGATATAGAGGTTCACCTGCCGCCAGTAGTTGTTGGCTTCCTTGCTCACTAACGCTTTGTCGTTCAGGTTGTCCATATAGCGAAGATAATAGGCAGACGAGCCCGCAAATCCGGGCATTGTACACAGCTCGATAGGGAAGACGTTCTTGTTGTCTATCAGCGATTTGTCCACCACTTCTTTCTTCTTCTCATCCCATGCCCATTTCTGTGCGTGTCCCAATGGCGGCTGACCGTCCTCTGTGGGCTTGAACTCTTTTACTTCCGGCAGACGAAGAGGCAGACAG
>CADAPI010000003.1 GCA_902789705.1 uncultured Ruminococcus sp. | reverse complement strand
GTCTCGCCTGCTTCGAGTCTGTCTTTAAACTGCTGTGTCTTGCCTTTGAGTTCAGCTTCGGAAAGCTTTGAATACTCTTCGTCAAGGTCGAGGACAGCCTGCTTGATAGGTTCAATACGAGCGAGTTCCTTTTTGCTGTATGAACCGAAAATTTTATCTATCAAACTCATTTTACTTTAGTCCACCTTTGATTAAAATGTTTTTATGAATTAATGTATTACGAATACAAATAAGTTTCGGATAACAATAAATACACATATTATATTTTATCGCAAATCAACAAATTTGTCAATAGTGAGAACTGTGAATTTAAGCGTTTTCAACTTTTATATTGATAATTTCTCCGTTTTATGCTATAATTAAGAAAACACTGATTAAATCGGAAATCCGGCTTCGCCGGATTTCCGGAGGTGGGATTTGCGGGGCTTCGCCCCGGACCCCCACGCTGATTTATGAATAAATCAGCGTTTCCTTATGAAAACACTGATTCGATTTCAGATCCGGTGAAGCCGGATCTGAAGAAGGATGGAAAACGGGGCTTCACCCCGTACCCCTGCGCTGATAAAAAATCAGCTTCATCTGTGTCTTTACCTGAAAGGAGGAACGGTTGGTTTGTACGCCATAGGATCAAAAAAGAATTTGCTTAACAATGAACTCAGCAACGGATACTACGAAACTGTCAGTGACCTTCTTGAAAATGAAATGGTCCTGAAAATGAAAAACTTCATGCAGCACGGCAACACCACTACATTTCAGCACTGTGTCAATGTATCGTATTACAACTACAAGCTCTGCAAGCTGTTCCGTCTTGACGCAAGAGCCGGGGCAAGAGCAGGTCTTCTCCATGATTTTTTCCTTTATGACTGGCATACGCACACAAAGGAAACAGGAGATCATTTTCACGGCATGACTCATCCGAAAGCCGCTCTGAAAAATGCCTGTGAACACTTTACGCTCAGTGACAAGGAAAAGGACATAATACTAAAGCACATGTTCCCTCTTACCATTACTCCGCCAAGCTACCGCGAGACCGTAGTAATAGTGCTGGTGGACAAGTACTGCGGACTTATCGAGACCGCAGCTCATCTTTTATCCAAGATATCAGGGAACCTCTCATCTGCCGCAGAGTAAGTATGCATAATCCGGTACACGCCGGTTCTTTGCGACAGTATTTATCACATAAAATCAAATGCCATACGAACAGCATATAAGCTTTCGTATGGCATTATTTTTATCGTTTACTATCATCTGATGTACGGAGCTATAATCAGCGTATGTGAAGGACAATATAATCATTCCGGTATTTCTTCAGTTTCAGAATATACCCTTGCGTCTTCGGCCGTTTCCTCTATTATCTTCCGGACTTCCTCCACGCCCTCAAAAGTCTGCGACGAGAACGGGATTATATGAATGTCTTCATAGCACGGAATCGTTTCAGAAAATACTTTCATAGCCTTTGCGCGTTCCGTCTTATTGAGCTTGTCAGCCTTTGTCAGAATGATCACAAACGGCAGTTCATTATCGATAAGAAAATTTATCATGTGCAGGTCGTCTGCAGTAGGAGCATGACGCATATCGATAAGAAGAAACACTAGTTCAATATTTCTGTCAGCGTTAAGATACCCTTCGATAAGACCTGCCCAGCGCTGTTTCTCAGTCTTCGCCACCTTGGCGTAGCCGTAACCCGGAAGGTCAACGAAGAAAACATCTTCAAGGCTGTAGAAATTGATTGTAGCAGTCTTTCCCGGCACTGAACTTACTCTGGCAAGAGATTTACGGTTGAATATCTTGTTGATCAGAGTGGATTTTCCGACGTTTGAACGTCCGGCAAAAACTATTTCAGTACGGTCTGACTCAGGTATCTGGCTGAAAAGTCCGTAGCAGGAGTGAAATTCAGCTTTATTGTAGTTCATTTATCTCTTCCTTTACTATGAAAACACGGATATGCGGGTGAGGCAGCGGGGCTTCGCCCCGGTACCCTGTGCTGATTTCTTCCTAAATCAGCGTTTCACTGTACAAGTGCATGTTCAAGAACTGTCTCAAGGTTCTCCGCGAAAACGAATTCCACGTTTTCCTTTACAACATCCTCTACATCTTCCATGTCAGGCTTGTTTCCTGCAGGAATTATGACCTTCTTCATGCCTTCCTTGTAGGCAGCCATGGTCTTTTCACGGAGTCCGCCTATAGGAAGCACCTTTCCGTGAAGGGTTATCTCACCGGTCATGGCAACGTCGCTTCTTACTTTCTTTCCGGAAAGGGCTGAAACCAGTGCAGTTGTCATTGTGACACCGGCTGAAGGTCCGTCCTTCGGAACAGCGCCCTCCGGAGCATGAATGTGAAGATCTTTGTTCTTAACGAACTTAGGATCAATGCCGTACTTCTTCGCAACACTTCTTGTGTAGCTTACTGCGATTCCGGCACTTTCCTTCATTACATCGCCGAGTGAACCTGTAAGTGTCACTCCGCCCTTGCCGTCGAGCACAAGAACTTCAAGCGGCATGAGAACACCGCCGGCAGCTGTCCAGGCAAGGCCGTTTACAATACCTACCTCGTCCTTTTCGCTCTTTACGTCCTTGATATACTTTTCATGGCCTAAGTATTTGCTTATATTCGCGGCTGTAAACTTTATCTTCTTAGCCTCTCCGCTTACGATCTCCTTAGCGGTCTTGCGGCAGAGAGAGCCGATGTTTCTTTCAAGATTACGCACACCTGCTTCCTTGGTGTATGAATCGATGAGCTTGTAAATGCCTTCGTCATCTATCTTCATCTGCGAAGCCTTCAGGCCGTGCTTTTTAAGCTGCTTCGGAATGAGGTGTTCCTTGGCAATGTGGAACTTTTCCTCGCGGGTGTAGCTTGTGATCTCGATGACTTCCATACGGTCAAGCAGAGGAGCCGGTATGGTCTCGGTAGTGTTCGCAGTTGTTATGAACATTACCTTGCTCAAGTCAAACGGAACTTCTGTGTAGTGATCACGGAATTCCTTGTTCTGCTCGCTGTCAAGAACTTCAAGCATGGCTGCAGACGGGTCTCCGCGGAAGTCGTTGCTCATCTTGTCGATCTCATCGAAAAGGATAAGCGGATTTTTCGTGCCTGCCTGTATCATTGCGTTGATGATACGTCCCGGCATAGCGCCTACGTATGTCTTTCTGTGACCTCTGATATCTGATTCATCCCTTACACCGCCCAGTGAAACACGTACGTATTCCCTGCCGAGAGCGCGGGCTATCGAGTTTCCTATTGATGTCTTGCCGACACCAGGAGGGCCTACAAGACAGATTATCTGACCGGTAACATCCGGTTTGATCGCATTTACAGCAATGCTTTCAAGGATTCTTTCCTTGACCTTTTTAAGTCCGAAATGATCTTTTTCAAGTACTGCTTCAGCCTTTTTTATATCGACCTTTATTTTGCTCTCCTTATTCCACGGAAGTTCAAGAACAGTGTCAAGATAATTCTTTATTACAAAAGTCTCCTGTGATGATTCCGGAAGGGACCTGAGTCTGTCAACTTCACGCAGGAGCTTGTCATTTATCTTCTCGTCAAGTTTCAGTTTGAGTATGCGTGTACGGTAGTCCTCATCCTCATCTTCTTCACCGAGCTGTTCGGATATGACTCTCATCTGCTCACGCAGTATATTCTCACGCTGATTCTTTCCGAAGTTCTCCTTGACCTGACTGTTTATGTCATTTTCAATGGCAAGAACCTCAGTTTCCTTCACAAGCACCGCAAGAAGGAATGAAAGCTTGTCTATAATGTCATTCTTTTCGAGGAGTTCCTGCTTGTCGGCACTCTGGAAGTTTGCATTGAAAACAATGTTCTCGAACAGTTCCTCAGGATCATCCTGACAGAGAATGGAGTTTACAAGCTCGCCTGTCATACGCGGGAGAAGCGAAGCATATTTTTCAAACTCCTTCTTTATTGAACGGCTCATGGCTTCTATTTCCGCTCTGGAGGCTTTTCTGCGCTTAGGAGGCTTTACCACCTCAACATATGCTTCAAAGTATGCATCGTCCGTATCTGAGTCCGTAAATGTAAGAAGTTCTGCCTTGTCAAGGCCTTCAACGAGCACACGGAGCTCGTCATCCGGTGTTCTGAGCACCTGCCTGATCTCAGCGATCACGCCTACACGGTACAGATCTTCGCGTTTTATATCCTCGGCAAAAACATCGCGCTGGGCGATCACAAAGATCTTTCTGTCTGTTTTAAGCGCCTGTTTTACAGCGTTCACTGCCTTTGATCTGAGCACATCAAAATGAACTACCATCTTAGGGAATGCTACTATCCCTCTTATCGGGACTGCCGGTAAAATATCATAGTTTTCAAGAATATTATAATCGGATCCTGCCGGTCCGTTACTGCTGTTTTCTTTGCCGGCTGTTTCCGGAGTGTTTTTTTCATCGAGTTCTGAATTTTCAAGTTCCGGTTTTTCTTTTTTTATGATGTCCACCTTCTTAAAGATATTTACATATTATTATACTATATTTTAAGCTTTTTTTCAAGTAAGTTCTTTCCTGATTTCCCCGGTGTTCCGGAAAACCGAAGGGACACCTGCTTAAATGGCAGATGTCCCTGATAAAATTATTTCTTTATTGATTTTTTAAGCTTTGCTGCATCTGTTCTGATAACAGGTTTTGCGCCTTCAGTAACACATTCCTTAGTAACAGTTACCTTCTTTATATCCTTTGAAGGTGCTTCGTACATGGTCTCCATGAGAATTCCTTCAACGATGGCTCTGAGTCCTCGTGCGCCTGTCTTCTGTGCGATCGCCTTCTTCGCGATCTCCTCGAGAGCTTCCGGTTCAACTTCAAACTCAATGTTATCATAGTCGAAAAGCTTTTCATACTGCTTTATAAGAGCATTCTTTGGCTCGGTAAGGATCTGGATAAGAGCCTTTTCATCAAGCTCGTCAAGAACAGTAATGAGTGGAAGACGTCCTACAAGTTCAGGAACAATACCGTACTTTACAAGATCCTGCGGTATTACCTTCTTGAAAATGTTGTTCATTTCTTCCTTGTCTGAGAGCACGTCTGAACCAAAGCCGATGGACTTGTGCTTTGTTCTCTTGATGATAGCCTGTTCAAGTCCGTCGAACGCACCGCCGCAGATGAAGAGGATATTCTTTGTGTCGATGTGAATGAATTCCTGGTTAGGGTGCTTTCTCCCGCCCTGCGGAGGAACGTTTGAAACTGTTCCTTCGATGATCTTGAGAAGCGCCTGCTGAACACCTTCACCGCTTACGTCACGTGTGATGGATGTGTTCTCGGACTTTCTTGCGATCTTGTCTATTTCATCGATATAGATAATGCCGCGTTCCGCAGCCTTTATATCAAAGTTTGCAGCCTGGATAAGACGGAGAAGTACATTTTCAACGTCATCACCGACGTAACCGGCTTCTGTGATAGTTGTAGCATCTGCAATAGCAAAAGGTACATCGAGAGTTCTTGCAAGTGTCTGTGCAAGAAGAGTCTTGCCCACACCTGTAGGACCGAGAAGAAGAACGTTGCTCTTCTGGATCTCGACATCATCACCTGCATCGTTGCTGAGAAGTCTCTTGTAGTGGTTGTAAACTGAAACTGAAAGTGCGATCTTGGCAGAATCCTGACCGATAACGTACTGGTCGAGGACCTTCTTGATCTCCATAGGCTTCTTGAGCTTTACTGAAAAATCGTTGTTCTTCTTGGAAGTCTTGGTCTTAGGCTTTTCCTTTTCCTTGTCTCCCGGTCCTGCGATTATGTTATAGCAGTATAAAACACATTCGTCACAGATGTTTGTATCTCCTGACGAAAACATGCTCTGAACACGATTTTCACCCTTGCCGCAGAAATTACAGGTTTTGAATCCGCTGTCTACCATAGTTCACCAACCTTATCTTTTTTCAACTACCTTGTCGATCAGACCGTAGGCACAAGCCTCTTCAGCGGACATAAAGTTATCACGCTCTGTGTCGTTCTGGATCGTTTCAAGCGGCTGTCCTGTATTTTCAGCAAGCATACTGTTTAACTTGTCTTTCATCTTGAGGATTCGTTCAGTATGTATCTTCATGTCTGTAGCCTGAGTATGACCGCCGATTCCGCCGAGAGGCTGATGGATCATTACTTCGCTGTTAGGAAGAGCATATCTCTTGCCCTTTTCTCCGCATGAAAGAATGAATGCACCCATTGATGCAGCCATACCGATACATATTGTTGAAACATCGCACTTGATATATCTCATTGTATCAACGATAGCCATACCTGCAGTAACTGAACCGCCAGGGCTGTTGATGTAGAGGTTTATGTCCTTTTCAGGATCCTGGCTTTCGAGGTAGAGGAGCTGTGCAACAACAAGGCTTGCTGTTGTGTCGTTGATTTCTTCCGAAAGCATAATGATACGATCATTAAGAAGTCTTGAAAAGATATCGTACGAACGTTCACCTCTGCTTGTCTGTTCTACAACGTAAGGTACAAAACTCATAATTCTATTTTCCTTTCGTCTGCTGCGGAAAATTATACCGCAGATTTATATGCCTTATAATGCAAACATTCTCCTGCCGCTGACTCTGCGACAGCAACAGGAGTTTGTTTAAGTTCTATTCTGTTAGAATTGAAAGCAATTATTCAGCTGCTTCTTCTTCCTTCTTATCAGCAAGTGAATTGTCAACTACAGCGCTTTCCTTGATAAGGTCTGCTGCCTTTGAAACGAGGAGGTCCATCTTGTAGTCATCTACGCTGATGAAACGCTTAACGTCATCAACACTGATGTGGTTGTTTTCAGCAAGCTTTGCAAGACCTTCTTCAACTTCTGAATCTTCAACAGTGAGGCCTTCCTTAGCTACGATGCTTTCAAGAGCAAGTCTGAGCTTAACTTCGTTTTCAGCTCTGTCTCTGTATGTAGCCTTGAGATCTTCACGGTCCATACCTGTGTACTGGAAGTAGAGGTCAAGAGTCATCTGGTTCTGAGCAAGACGAGCTTCGAATTCAGAAATTTCTCTTTCAACTCTCTGGTCATACATGCATTCAGGGATCTCACCTTCGAGGTTCTTGATGATCTGTTCGAAGAGGTAGTTTTCAAACTGAGCATCAGCCTTCTGAGTAGCGTTTTCCTCGAGCTTCTTCTTGAGGTCTTCCTTGTATTCATCAACTGTTTCGAATTCTGAAACGTCCTTTACGAATTCATCGTCAAATTCAGGGAGTTCCTGAGCCTTGATCTCCTTGAGTGTGATCTTGAATGTAGCCTTCTGGCCTGCAAGATCCTTCATCTGGTAGTCTTCAGGGAATGTTACTTCGATCTCGAAATCTTCACCTGTCTTGTGACCTACAACCTGATCTTCGAAACCAGGGATGAACTGACCGCTGCCGAGTGTGAGAGGGAAGTCTGTGCCCTTGCCGCCGTCAAATGCAACGCCGTCCTTGAAGCCTTCGAAGTCGATAACAACTTCGTCGTCGAGCTGAGCAGCTCTGTCTTCAACAGTTACGATTCTTGCCTGTCTCTTTCTTGCTGCTTCGATCTGTTCGTTGATAACTTCGTCAGTTACAGCGTCGATAACCTTAGGAGCCTTGAGTCCCTTGTATTCTGAAACTGATACTTCAGGCTTTGTTGTGCATGTAGCCTTGAGAACAGCACCTTCAGCCTTTGAAGCAGAAACGATCTCAACCTGTGGTCTGTCAACGAGTTCGAGCTTTGTTTCTTCAAGAGCTGCTGTCATTTCGTCAGGGAGAATATCGTTGAGAGCTGTGTCGAAGAATACTTCTTCACCGTAGTATCTTTCGATTACGGCCATAGGAGCCTTGCCCTTTCTGAATCCCTTGATCTGGATCTGGTTCTTTTCCTTTTTATAGGCATTTAAAAGTGCCTTGTTAAAGTCTTCTGCACTTATTTCAATTATTAATTCAGTAGTATTTACTGCAACGTTATTTGATGATTTTAAACTCATTTATATCGTCCTCCATATTTTAATAAACAACATCTAATCCATTATATCACATACGAAATATTATTGCTATAGACCATTATCGTGTTCTACGTTTTCAACAAACTCACATAACGCGATATGGTGCAAATTTGAGATAATCACTGGAAATCATTATATATTCCACTCCGTCATGCATACCTGTGATGGCGTTTTTCTGACTGTAACCGTGTATATGACCGTAAAAGCACTTCTTTATTCCGTACCTGTAAAGAACATCAAGAATGTCGTAGTTGCTGTTCAATCCGTACACGGGAGGATAGTGCAGAAACACCACGGGTTCAAGTCCTGCGTCCAGAGCAGCTTTTATCGAAACTTCAAGCCGCTGTACTTCACGGAACTGGACTTTTTCGTCTTCGGTCCCGTCACCGATGCTCACCCATCCGCGGGTGCCGCAGATACCGTATTTTCCGTAGGAATAACAGTTGTTGAACAGAAAGGATATCGTATCGAAATGATTCTCTTCTACAAACCTCTCCATTTTGGCCATGGTAGACCACCAGTAATCATGGTTGCCCTTCAGAATTATCTTTTTTCCCGGAAGACTGTTGATAAACTCAAAGTCATTAAAAACGTTGGGAAGCTTCATAGCCCACGAGGTATCGCCTGCAAGAACAACGGTATCTTCTGATGTGACAGTGCTTCTCCAGTTCTGTTCAAGCTTTTCAACATAACCGTCCCAGCCGTTGAAAATATCCATAGGCTTGAACTGGTCACCGAGTGACAGATGAAGGTCTCCGATCGCAAACAGTGCCAATGACGAATACCTCCGCTTTTGATCTTACTTTATGCCGAGAGTCTTCATTACGAAGTCTGACATTTCAGCGCTGTCGATAGAGCCTGTGAATCTTACCGGCTTGTTCTTAAGATCAGCAAGAGCATCAGGAATGTCTATGTCTGAGAGTTCGTTGATCTTGTCAACGAGAGCATATTCATCGTCAGCCTTGTAGTCAGGGCAGATTGCTTCGAGTACGCTTGCGCTGAACTTGTAAGGGCTTGCTGTTGAAGCGATTATAGTTCTTGTATCGTCCTTTGTTGCCTTGCGGTAGTCTTCGTAAACCTTGACTGCAACTGCTGTATGTGTATCGCAAACGTATGAATACTTGTCGTAGATATTCTTTATTGTTTCCTTTGTGCCGTTGTCATCGCAGAATCCTGCATAGAAGTCTTCCTTGATCTTAGCCTTGACGTCAGCACTTACTTCATACTTTCCGTCCTTTGCAAGAGCACCGAACCATTCCTTTATCTGAGCGTCGTTGTCGCCTGTAAGGATGTAGAGAAGTCTTTCGAGGTTGCTTGAGATAAGAATGTCCATTGAAGGAGAGCTTGTTGCGTAGAACTTTCTGTTTCTGTCATAAACACCTGTGTTGATGAAGTCAGTAAGTACGTTGTTGATGTTTGAAGCACAGATGAGCTTTGCAATCGGAAGGCCCATTCTCTTTGCGTAGTAAGCAGCAAGAATGTTACCGAAGTTGCCTGTAGGAACAACTACGTTGATCTTGTCGCCGAGCTTTATCTGTTCGTCAGAAACGAGTTCAGCATATGCTGAAATATAGTAAACGACCTGAGGAACAAGACGGCCCCAGTTGATGGAGTTTGCACTTGAGAACATGAGCTTGTTGTCAGCAAGTGCCTTCTTTACTGTTTCATCTGTAAAGATCTTCTTTACACCGCTCTGGCAGTCGTCGAAGTTGCCCTTTACTGCGCATACGCCTACGTTCTGGCCTTCCTGAGTTGTCATCTGGCGCTTCTGCATTGAGCTTACGCCGTTTTCAGGATAGAAGACCATGATCTGTGTGCCTTCAACGTCCTTGAATCCTTCAAGAGCTGCCTTGCCTGTGTCACCTGATGTTGCAACGAGGATAACGATCTTCTTGTCTATTTTTAACTTCTTAGCTGAAGTTGTGAGGAAGTACGGAAGTATCTGAAGAGCCATGTCCTTAAAAGCACATGTCGGGCCGTGCCAGAGTTCAAGCATGTAAGTGCCGTCAAAAAGATGTGCTATTTCAGCAATGTTTTCTGTTTCAAAGTTCTTTGTGCTGTAAGCGTTGTCTGTACAGTATCTGATCTCAGCTTCAGTGAAGTCTGTGAGGAACTTTGCGAAAACGTATGCTGCTCTTTCCGAGTAGCTCATTTTACCGATCTTTTCAACTTCTTCAAGTGTAAGTGAAGGGATGCTTTCAGGTACGAAAAGACCGCCGTCTTCTGAAATACCCTGTGAGATAGCCTGTGCACTTGTTACCTTTAAACCGCTGTTTCTTGTACTTTTATAAAACATTGTATTTGCTCCGTTTCTCTGCAGATCGGATTTAAGGGCGAAAAAAACCTGCAGTAAATTTTTCGCCGGAATTATCTGAATGAAAGCATTATTCCGCAGTCAGTCATATCGAAGGCACCCTTATAGTACCTGATAGCTGCCGGAATATCGTTTTTCAGTATGACTTCCGCTATATCAAATCTCGGCTGCTTTTCAAGAGGATATCTGTATGAATACCATGCAGCCGTCCTTATTATTCTTTTCTTTTTGGTGCTGCCTACCGAATCGATGCCGGATACAACACAGTTTTCTTTTCTGGACTTGACTTCGATAAAAGCAACGGTATCATCGTTCTCGGCAATAATATCGATCTCTCCCCTGGGACAGATAAAATTCCTCGCAATGACCCTGTAGCCGTATTTTTCTATATACGAGCATACAGCATCTTCGCCTTTGCCGCCGAGATCTCTTCTTGACGGTTCATTAATGCCGCCGGAACTGCTGGTTCCGTAACCGTATTTATTCACTGTTGGCCGCTTTCCTTTTTATCATAGTATTTTTTCAGAAAGCTCTTTCGGTGGATTGCGGAAGCACCGTGTTCATCAAGCATCTGATAGTGGAGCTTCGTACCGTAGCCCTTGTGCTTTTCGAAAGCATACTGCGGATATTTTTCAGCCATTTCGGTCATGTATCTGTCCCTTGCGACCTTGGCAAGTACCGATGCAGCCGCAATGCTGGCTGAAAGAGCGTCACCCTTTATAACTGAACGCACATCCGTGTCAGGAATATCCGGACACTTGTTTCCGTCAGCTATTACAAGGGACGGTTTTACTCCGAGACCTTCGACCGCTCTTCTCATTGCAAGCATGGCCGCATTGAGAATGTTGATCTCCTCGATCTCCTCAACGCTTGCTGTCGCAATGCACCAGGCTTCAGCCTTGTCCTTTATTTCATCAAACAGCTTCTCACGCTTCTTTTCCGTGAGCTTTTTGCTGTCGTTGATACCGTCTATTACCACGCCCGGCTTAAGTATGACTGCCGCTGCAAAAACATCGCCCGCAAGCGGTCCCCTTCCTGCTTCATCAGTACCGCAGAGAAGGCCGTCCGGCAGTTCATTTCTTATCGCTTCGTCGTAGTCATATAATTCAGAATTGTTTTTATTATCAGCCATTCTGTTCATCCTCTGGTTTTTCAAGAGAAATACAGCCTATTTTACCTGCCCTGAACTCGTCGAGGAGCATAATAGCCGCACGTTCAGTGTCAACTTCGCCGCCTGAAATGAGCATGCCGCGCTTCTTTCCGAGAAGTTCGAGAAGCTCGAGTCCCTTCATTTCCGGGGTGGTATCCATTTTATAACGCGCTTTGAGCATTTCAGGATAGTTTGCCGCAAGATATTCAAGAAGAAGCATGGCAAGTGTTTCAGTGTCGAGAATATCATCTTTTATGGCGCCTGTAAATGCAAGACGTCTCGCAACGCCCTGGTCATCGAACTTCGGCCAGAGAACTCCCGGCATATCGAGCATTTCGATTTTATCGCCGAGTTTTACCCACTGCTTGTTGCGTGTAACACCCGGTCTGTCCTCGACCTTTGCCTTTTTGCTGCCGGACATGCGGTTGATAAATGACGATTTTCCTACGTTCGGAATACCGACTATCATCACTCTTGTAGGCGTGCCGGACATTCCCTTTGCACGTCTTGTCTCCAGAAGCTCCTTAAGGACCTGATTTTCCAGTGCAGCGGTAAAACTTTTCAGTCCCTTGCCTGTCTTGCAGTCCATGGAAACAGCAGCTATTCCCCTGCTTCTGAACCAGGATATCCACTTGTCAGTAACGCTGCTGTCAGCCATGTCACGCTTGTTTAGAACAAACAGTCTCGGCTTTCCTGCAGTCATTCTGCCCATTTCAGGGTTCTGGCTGCTTAATGGTATGCGGGCATCGATTATCTCGACTACGGCATCCACGAGAGAAAGGTTTTCTTTAATTGCCCTTCTCGTCTTTGCCATATGGCCCGGAAACCACTGTATTGATTTGATTTCAGTTTCTGACATATATTACTTCCGTTTCTTAAAGAAGCACTGACCAATTCATGAACCGGTACTGCTTTTTCGAGCTGTGTGCAGAGTACCGGTCTGTCCGGAAAATCCGGACACTCTGACCTGATCAGTGACTGACATTAATAATTGAAAATTTTAAATTCCTTAAATGGGGAATATCTGAGGACCACCTTGCCTATAACCTTTTCCTCAGGTACAAATCCGACTTTTGCTCCGCGGCTGTCTTCCGAGATACCGCGGTTGTCACCCATAACAAAAACGTATCCTTCCGGAACTGTGACCGGATACTGGTGTACGTCTCTCGGCGGAGTGAGTGTGTTTACGAAGTGGCTTGCAGTAAGTGTGTCGCCTTCCTCGTATACCTGCTCGTCAAGCTGTTCGCCGTCAACGTATACGATGCCATCTCTTATGTCAACAGTCTGTCCGCCTGTGGCAACAACTCTTTTTACAATGAGTCCGAGATCGTTTGATGTATCAACAATTACAATATCATTGTCCTGCGGTGTGTAGATCTTGCTGTAAATAAGTTTCTGTCCGTCTTCAAGAGTCGGCACCATGGAAGTGCCGTCAACCACAGCCTGATCAAAAATGAACGCCTTGGCAAGATAGAAGACAAGCAGGAAAATGAAGAGCGTTTCAGCAATATCACATACATCGTTTATAAATGATCTTAATGTATACGGCTTTTTTTCTTCGGTGTTTCCGTCTTTCTTCTCTTCCTTTTCTTCATCTGCAGACTGAACTGCTGTTTCTGTTCCGATGACTTCAGTCTCTGCGCTGATTTCTTCTGTAACTTCAGCGGTTTCCTTTATTTCTTCTGTTTCATTCATTGTTTTTCACCATCTTTTCTCTGTATCCCGGAGGGGCAGAAAATATTTGTGTCTGAGCTGATATGCATGCATACGCATTATCCGGTTTTAGTCAACGGTTCCGAATTTGTTGAGAGGCGAGATCCTGAAAATAACTCTGCCTACTATCTCCTCTTCAGGAACGAATCCAAGTTCAATGTGTTTGCTGTCCTTTGAACGGTTTCTGTTGTCGCCGAGGACAAAAACACATCCCTGCGGTACTGTGACCGGATAAGATTCAAAGGCTCCCATGTCATACGTTGTAAGAGTATTTACAAAATGATCTGCCTTAAGTTCGGGTTCTTCCCCGTTTTCTCCTGTTATATAAAGCTGCTCGTCAAGAGGCTCTCCGTCTACGGATACAATACCTTTTTCAAAGTCTATATCAACTGACTGACCCTCAAGAGCAACGACTCTTTTAACTATAAGTTTGTCAAGTTTGCTGCTGTTAACGATTATTATATCATTCTGTTCAGGTGTATAGAAAAGCGGTGAAATAACGACCCTGTCCTTTTCGGTAAGAGTCGGTTCCATCGAAGGACCTGAAACATCTGAAAGTCTGAAAAGATATGTAAACACAAGAAGAACAATAAAAACAGACAGCAGGATCGATTCGACAATTTCAGCTGCATCGTTCAGAAAAGAGCTGCCGCCTTTTTTTTCAGCAGTTCCCTCTTCGTTAATATTCTCCGTATTTTCAGCAGTTTCCTCTGATATGTTCTCTGTTTTTACAGCGATTTCCTCTGTGATGTCCTCTGTTTTTGCAGTATTTTCATCTTTCATATTCATCATCTCCATATGATGAGTTTACGCATTTAAAAGCTATTAATAGCAAAAAAGGGACTTGAACCGTCCCTTTTAACTATCAATAGATAAACTGAAGCGGCAGACTGATTATCTGATTGCTTCCTTAACCTTAGCAGCCTTACCAACTCTGTTACGGAGATAGTAGAGCTTAGCTCTGCGAACTTTACCCTTTCTTACGATCTCAACCTTGTCAACAACAGGTGCGTGGAGAGGGAAAACTCTTTCGATTCCGCAGCCGTGAGCTACACGTCTTACAGTGAATGTTTCACTGATACCGCCGTTCTTCTTAGCAATTACTGTGCCTTCGAAGATCTGGATACGGTACTTGTCGCCTTCTTTGATTCTTACGTGAACCTTAACAGTATCACCTACTGAGAATTCAGGAGCGTCTGCCTTAAGGCTGTCCTTGCTGATTAATTCGAGTGCGTTCATTTAAAATTCCTCCTAAAATTTCTGAACATTCTTACACAGCAGGCTTATCTTCTGCGCAGCGGACTGTTCGTTTTAATGTCATAAAATGGCATTAACTCTCGTCGGCGGAGCCGACGGACTTTAAATGCTTTATAATAATACCATATTTACGCTCTCAAATCAAGTGTTTTCCGAAAAAACTTTACACAAATAACACCGCCGAAGGTGTGACGTTCTTGTTAAATGTGTGCCTGCAGCGTACTATCAAAAACAATGGCACATCGTATGACCGAAAAGAACCTTCTTCTCCAAAATCCACACCATTTTTATTTCCCATGTTAAATATTTTCTATATTGTATTGACACCGCCGTTTAGATATGCTACAATTTACATGTAAGAATATTCTTTTGGTAATATTTAAGAATTCTGATTTTAAATACAGTATTGATTCTACAGGTCATATACTGTATAATGGAGGTAGAGAAATAAAAATGGAGATCCGTCATGAAGATCTTATAGGAACATTTGAACAGAAAAAGAAACTTGTAAGCCAGTTCACATTATTTGATGACACATTCTTCTCTGTTATCATGCAGGACAAAGACACCGCAGAATATGTTCTCAGATTATGCACCGATATTCCGGATCTGAAGCTTATAAGCAGTAACATCCAGAAGGCAGTAAGAAATCTTGTCGGCAGATCAGTAACACTTGATTTTCTTGCCGTGGATTCCAACGGAAAAGTCTTTAACATCGAAGTTCAGAACGCCGATGATAAGAAATATTTCGGGCCGAAAAGATCACGTTATCATCAGGCTGTGATTGATGCGTCACTGGCACCGAAAAACATTGATTTTGACAAGCTTCCGGAATTGTATGTTATTTTCATCACACCGTTTAACCCGCTTAAAAAATATGGTCGTAACAAGATTGCATACTATAAAAAATCGTATCTGGACGGTATTGAATGGGATAATGAAGTACACGAAATCTATTTAAACGCTGAAGTAAAAGACGGTTCCGCTCTTTCAGAAATGCTTCAGTATTTCAAGACAGCTGACCCAAATGATGACCGCTTTGGTCCGTTGTCGAAGTCAGTAAGAAAATATAAATACGTTGATGAGGAGGTAAACAATATGTGCCGTGCTGTAGAAGAATATGCAAAGGAACGTGAGAGAATTGCAGTTGAAGAAACTGCTAAAAAAGCAGCTGAAGAAATGGCTCAGAAGTCAGCTAGAATTGTTGATTCTCTATTAAAAAAAGGTTTTCCTTTGAAAGAAGCCCTGGAAATGGCTGAAATCGACGAAGAGACTTATAACAATCACAAAACCGCTTGATTAATAATGGTACGCCATTCGGCGTACTATCAGTAGTACTGTCTTCTCATCGAGATGACAGTACCTTTTCAATTGCCGACAAAAAAAGCAGTACAGAAAACTAAAACATTCTGCACTGCTTTTTGTTTTTGCTATAGTTTAAAAAATCTTATGAAATGATCCCGTATTCAATCTTGGTTTTAAGAATACGCATAACGCTGTCGTTTAAGCGGTCTTCGGTAAGTCTTCCGTTTTTTACTGCTTCGGAAATACCGTTTGCCGCTTTTTCGAGGTCGTCCGGCATGAGGATGATGTCGCAGCCGGCTTCGAGAGCCATTACTGCGGCTTCGTCAGGTGAATAGCGGTCTGTGATAGCTTCCATCTGGAGGGAGTCAGTTATAATGAGGCCGTTAAAGCCAAGCTTTTCGCGCAGAAGTCCTGTTATTAGATCCTTTGACAGTGATGCAGGAACATCGTTGTTCGTAACTGCAGGAACTGCAATGTGACCGGCCATTACCACAGGTGCTCCGGCAGCGATACCCGCTCTGAACGGAGCGAGCTCGCAGCTTTCAAGTTCATCAAGATTCTTTTGGGTTTCGGCAAATTCCTTGTGGCTGTCGGTATCAGTATCACCGTGGCCCGGGAAGTGCTTGATCGTGCAGATAACACCGCTTTCACGGAATCCGGCAACCGAACGTTCAACCATCTGTGAAACAACTGCAGGATCGCTGCTGAAAGCACGTGTACCGATGACCGGATTCTTTTTATTGGAATTAACATCTGCCACTGGAGCAAAATCAAGATTGAATCCGAGTTTTTTCAGATCATTTCCGATCGTAAGTCCCTCTTTATAGGCCTCTTCGGGATCACCTGTCTTACCTATTTTAGCAGTGTCCGGAAATTCTGTGGTTCCCATATCAGGATTGTTTCCGACACGTGCGATCTCGCCGCCTTCTTCGTCAACGGAAATGAACAGACCTGTTTTCGTACGCGCCTTTACATTTTTAATCATTTCCTCGCACTGTTCCTTTGTGGAAAGATTTCTTTCAAAGTAAATAAGTCCGCCGACAGGATATTTCTTCAGCTCCTCCTTGGTATTCGGATACTCGGAGAGGAATTCCTCATCAGGTGAAAGCTGTTCAGGCTTGGCTATGAAAAGCTGATATACTTTTTCCTCAAACGACATCTCTGCAAGCAGATCGGCAGCTTTCGTGTCTGCCTCAGACAGAGCTTTTTCCGTAACTGCCGGCTGTTCTGTCACAGGTGCTGCAGTTTCTGCTGGTATCATTTCAGTTTCAGAAACTGCTTCTGTTACCGCCTCAGTTTCTGTTTCCGCCGCCGGATCGGCAGAGGGTTCAGCCTGCTCCGGTACGGGAGTTTCGGCCTGTGTAAGTGCCGGCTGCAGCTGTGCACTCTGCGCACTTCTGTCCGGCATATTATTTCTGAAAAAAATTACTCCAACTGCAGCAACGATCAGGACCGCAAGAACGGAAGTTATTCTGTCCTTTGTTTCACGTTTCATATTTATCTGCTCCTTTCTGATGTCCGGCTGAGGAAAAGATCAGAGATCCTCTCCGTTTGATTCCATTACCTGCTTAAACCACAGTGCGGAATCCTTGACTGTCCTCTCCTGTGTACGGTAGTCAACATAAACAAGACCGAATCTTTTATCGTAACCTTCTGCCCATTCAAAATTATCCATAACCGACCAGTGCATATATCCGAGGATATCAATCCCCTCATCGGCCGCTTTTTTCAGATATCTGAGATAGCGGTGAGTAAAATCGATTCGCTGGCTGTCATGCACCTTTCCGTCAAGAGCAATCCAGTCATTATTGGCCATGCCGTTTTCAGTGATAAGCACCGGCACTCCGTAACGTTCGGTCAGGAATTTCGGTGACCAGTACATGGTCTGAGGTGTCACCGGCCAGCCGAATGATGTTCTGCCTATTCCCTGGAATGAATCGCTCGGGTATCCGTACTCCGGTATAACGCTCCTGCTTTCGTAGACATTCAGTCCGAAGAAATCGACAGGCTGTGAGATTATCTCCATGTCGCCTTCGTTTATCTGCGGCATATCGTCACCTAAAAGCTCATAGCCAAGCTCGTTGTACCTTCCGAAAAATATCGGATCAGCCCACCAGCCTGCTGTGAAGATATAGTTGAACGCATTGAAGTCAAAGCTCTGTTTTCTCGCTTCTTCAACCGCCGCTTCGTTATCTCCGGCCGGAGTGCAGCACGGAGTCGAAAATGCAAATCCGACAACAGGCTTTGTCTTTGCGTTTTCACGGATGACCTTAACTGCCTTTCCGTGCGAAAGAAGCACGTTATGTGTCATCTGTGTAATGTCACAGGAGTGAAATTTCATAAACGGAGCATGTGTTCCGAGATAATGTCCGAGACCAATGAATACCTGTGGTTCATTGAATGTTATCCAGTACTTTACCCTGTCTGAGAGAGCATCGACAACAGTCTTTGCATACTCTGCAAACCATTCAGATGAATCAGGGTTCAGCCAGCCTCCGCGCTGATAGAGGTTATGAGGATAATCCCAGTGAAACAGCGTAACAAGAGGTGTTATACCGTTCTTAATCAGCTCATCCACAAGGTCGGAATAGAACTTGATTCCCTTTTCATTCACTGATCCCGTACCGTCCGTAAAGATCCTCGTCCAGTTGATCGAAAAGCGGTAATTCTTAATACCGATCTCCTTCATAATTGCGATATCTTCCTTAAAACGATGGTAGTGATCACACGCCTCGTTGCCTGTTTCGCAGTATTTTACGTATTTTTCTGTTTTTGCTGAAAAGCAGTTAGTGTACACATCCCAGACGTTCATTCCCTTTCCGTCTTCATTGTACCCGCCTTCAAGCTGATATGCAGCTGATGCTGCGCCCCATAAAAAATCTTTTCTGAATGCCATATCCTCTAATCCTCCCTTTTTTAATAAAAACTCCGGAAAGCGATTTGTTTTCCGGAGTTTGTTTATACTATTACCGTTTATATCAGATATTCATCGGTGGAACCTGAACGTGTTCTCCTGTGAAAGTTTCAGCCTTTTCAGTCTTTACAACTTCAACCTTGTTGTAAGCTTCCATACCTGTACCTGCAGGAATAAGCTTACCGATAATAACGTTCTCCTTAAGTCCCTGGAGGTAGTCACTCTTGCCCTTGATAGCAGCGTCAGTAAGTGCCTTTGTTGTTTCCTGGAATGAAGCAGCTGAAAGGAAGCTTTCTGAACTTGAAGATGCCTTTGTGATACCCTGAAGTACAGGAACTGTTGTAACGAGTGATACGCCTAACTCGCCGTCATCGATTCTCTTCTGAAGTTCTGAGTTGATATCATCTATCTCCTTCTTATCAACGAGTGAGCCTGGGAGCAGATAGCTTGAACCACTGTCTTCAACCTTGATCTTTCTGAGCATCTGTCTTACGATAACTTCGATGTGCTTGTCGTTGATATCAACACCCTGGAGACGGTAAACCTTCTGAACTTCATTGATAATGTAGTTCTGAACAGCTTCAATACCCTGAACTGCAAGGATGTCTGACGGATAGCAGTTACCTTCAGTGATCTTTGTACCCTTTTCAATATCTTCACCGTCACGAACTCTGAGCTTGAGGTTCCACGGGATCATGTACTGTTCCTGTTCGCCTGTCTCTTCGTTTGTGAGGATAACGTTCTTTGTAGTCTTGATCTCTTCGATAGTTACGTGACCGCTGATACGTGCGATGATAGCAGCGTTCTTCGGACGACGGCCTTCGAAAAGTTCCTCAACTCGAGGAAGACCCTGTGTGATATCTTCTGCTGACGCGATACCACCGGTATGGAATGTTCTCATTGTGAGCTGTGTACCAGGTTCACCGATAGACTGAGCAGCGATAACACCAACAGCTTCACCGACTGAAACAACATTTCCGTTTGCAAGGTTAGCACCGTAGCACTTAGCGCAGACACCGTGCTTAGCCTTACAGTGAAGAACTGAACGGATCTTGATTCTTTCAACACCGCTTTCAACGATCTTCTTCGCATCTGCTTCTGTCATGAGTCTTGTCTTAGGAACAATAACTTCACCTGTATTCTTGTCGCAGAAGTTTTCTACAAGGTAACGGCCTACGAGACGTTCTGAAAGCGGCTCGATCATTTCACTGCCGTTTCTGATCTCGAAAATTTCAAGACCGTCATCAGTATTACAGTCATCTTCACGGATGATAACGTCCTGTGAAACGTCAACAAGACGTCTTGTGAGGTAACCTGAGTCGGCAGTTCTGAGGGCTGTATCGGCAAGACCTTTACGGGCGCCTCGTGATGAAATGAAGTATTCGAGGATGTTAAGACCTTCACGGTAGTTAGCCTTGATAGGAAGTTCGATTGTTTCACCTGATGTATTGGCGATAAGTCCACGCATACCTGCGAGCTGTCTGATCTGGTTGATAGAACCACGGGCACCTGAGTCAGCCATCATGAAGATCGGGTTGTACTTACCGAGGTTAGCCTTAAGTGCTTCTGTTACCTCGTCAGTAGCCTTGTTCCAGATGTCGATGAACTTCTTTGACTTTTCAGCTGCTGAAATATAACCGTAGTCATACTGTTCAGTAATAACGTCGATCTTGCTCTGTGCGTTTGCAAGAATGTCCTTCTTCTGCGGCGGGATAGTTGCGTCACAAACGGCAACTGTGATAGCTGCTCTTGTGGAGAACTTGAAGCCGAGAGCCTTGACCTTGTCAAGAACTTCAGAAGTTGTTGTTGTACCGTGTATTCTGATGCAGCGTTCGATGATGTCTGAAAGCTGCTTTTTCTTTACGAGGAATGAAATTTCGAGATCAAACTGCTTATCTGAGTCTGTTCTGTCAACATATCCTAAATTCTGAGGAATGTTCTCGTTGAAGATAAGTCTTCCGACTGTACAGTCGATTATCTTTGAAACCTTTCTTCCGCCGATGTCCTTTGTAACCTTTACCTTGATAGGAGCGTGGAGTGAAACAGCGTGTTCATTGTAAGCCATGAGAGCTTCGTTTACGTCTCTGAACACCTTGCCTTCACCGAGGTCGCCTTCCTTGAGCATTGTAAGGTAGTATGAACCGAGGACCATATCCTGTGTAGGAACTGCAACAGGACGTCCGTCTGACGGCTTGAGGAGGTTGTTTGCTGCAAGCATGAGGAATCTTGCTTCTGCCTGTGCTTCTGCTGAAAGCGGAAGATGTACGGCCATCTGGTCACCGTCGAAGTCGGCGTTGTACGCTGTACAAACGAGCGGATGGAGCTTGAGGGCACGTCCTTCTACGAGTACAGGTTCGAAAGCCTGGATACCGAGTCTGTGAAGTGTAGGAGCACGGTTGAGGAGAACAGGGTGATCCTTGATAACATTTTCAAGGGCATCCCATACTGCTGTGCCTGCTCTGTCAACGAGCTTTCTTGCACTCTTGATGTTTGCGATAACCTTTGTGTCAACGAGTCTCTTGAGTACAAACGGCTTGAAGAGTTCGAGAGCCATTTCCTTAGGGAGACCGCACTGGTACATCTTGAGTTCCGGTCCTACGACGATAACTGAACGTCCTGAGTAGTCAACACGCTTACCGAGGAGGTTCTGTCTGAATCGTCCCTGCTTACCCTTGAGCATGTCGGAAAGTGACTTGAGGGCTCTGTTGTTAGGGCCTGTTACAGGTCTTCCGTGTCTGCCGTTGTCTATAAGTGCGTCTACAGCTTCCTGAAGCATACGCTTTTCGTTTCTGATGATGATGTCAGGAGCTTCAAGTGTAAGCATTCTTCTGAGACGGTTGTTTCTGTTTATAACTCTTCTGTAGAGATCGTTAAGGTCTGAAGTAGCGTATCTGCCGCCGTCGAGCATAACCATAGGTCTGATGTCCGGAGGGATAACAGGTACTACGTCGAGCACCATCCACTGAGGCTTGTTGCCTGAGAGTCTGAATGCTTCGATGATCTCGAGTCTCTTTAAGAGCTTGATCTTCTTCTGGCCTGAAGGGAGATCCTTGAGTTCTTCCTTGAGTTCGTCAGCGAGCCATACGAGTGAGTTTACCCAGTTGTCCTTGTTAGCGAGCTCATCGTATTCGCCGTTTACGTTTGCTGCTTCAATGTTTTCATTGAAGAGTTCCTCGATGTATGCTGAACCTGTCTTTACAGTGATGCGCTTGTCACTTTTAATTTCTTCCTGTTCTCTGTTCCAGCGCATGATCTTCTGTAAGAACACTGACTTCTTGACTACCTGTCCGATCTCGTAGTCAGGATTTTCAGCATTGTCTGTGATCACATATATTCTCTTTGCGAGATAGTCGATGATCTCGCTTTCGCTCTTGCCAGTGATCTTTGAGAATTCGTTTATATGTTCTGTGATGTACTTGTCATATCTTGCCGGGTCATATTCTTCAAGGAGTTCCTTGATAGCTTCAGCACCCATGTCTGCATAGAAGTCATCGCCGTACTTTTCAAGAGCATCGTGATATTCCTTTTCTGAAAGGAGCTGCTTCTTGATAAGCTCAGTGGAGTTACCCGGATCAACAACGATGTACTTTGTGAAGTAAAGGATCTCTTCAAGTCTCTTCTGTGAGATCTCAAGCACCTGTCCGATTCTTGAAGGTGTGCCCTTGAAATACCAGATGTGAGAAACCGGAGCTGCGAGTTCGATGTGACCCATACGTTCACGTCTTACCTTTGCTCTTGTTACTTCAACGCCGCAGCGGTCGCAGACTTTACCCTTGAATCTGATCTTCTTGAACTTACCGCAGTGACACTCCCAGTCCTTTGTAGGTCCAAAGATCTTTTCGCAGAAAAGACCGTCGCGTTCAGGCTTCTGTGTTCTGTAGTTGATGGTTTCAGGACGTTCTACTGCACCGTAAGACCATGCACGGATCTGTTCAGGTGAGGCAAGTCCTATTTTAATTGATTTGAATTCGTTAAATTCCAAAACACTATCCTCCTGTGTCAGATGCAGGGAGACCGGCAGGTACGTTACCGCCGTCATTCCTGCTCTCTAGCTCGAATTTATATTATCGTCTATTAGAAATCATCGTTATCTTCTGCTGCCATGTCATCGAAACTGAAATCAGTATCGGCATCGTCAGCAAAATCATCAGGATCTTCTTCATCGCCTTCAACGCTCAGTCCTGATTCGTCTGCTTCATCTGAATCATAGTAGTCATCTGTTGCAGGCATTGATGTGTCATCAGTATCGTGAACAGAAGCATTTACCGGAACGATATCATCGTCGTCGAATGTCTGCTTGAGGTCGATCTCCTTCTGGTCTGCGTCAAGAACCTTAACGTCAAGACCGAGTGACTGAAGTTCCTTGATAAGTACCTTGAACGCTTCAGGGAAGCTTGGCTTAGGAACATTCTGTCCCTTAACGATAGCTTCGTATGTATTAACTCGTCCTACAGTATCGTCTGACTTGACTGTAAGAATTTCCTGAAGTGTATAAGCAGCACCGTAAGCTTCGAGTGCCCAAACTTCCATTTCACCGAAACGCTGGCCACCGAACTGTGCCTTACCGCCGAGAGGCTGCTGTGTAACCAGTGAGTAAGGACCTACTGAACGTGCATGGATCTTATCGTCAACGAGGTGGTGGAGCTTGAGGTAGTACATGTAACCAACTGTTACACGGTTGTCGAACGGTTCACCGGTACGTCCGTCGTAGAGCTGGAACTTACCGTCTTCGTTGAAATCAACACCGTTGAAGAGCATGTCAGGATTGTCGACCATCTTAAGATGCTTGTCTGCTTCCCTGAAGCATTCACGGATGTCTTCTTCGTGCGCGCCGTCGAATACAGGAGTCATGATCTTCCAGCCGAGAGCCTTACATGCAATACCGAGATGTACTTCAAGTACCTGTCCGATGTTCATTCGTGAAGGAACGCCGAGAGGGTTAAGTACGATATCGAGCGGTGTACCGTCAGGGAGGAACGGCATATCTTCCTGAGGGAGGATACGTGAAACGACACCCTTGTTACCGTGACGGCCGGCCATCTTGTCGCCGACTGAGATCTTTCTCTTCTGAGCGATGTAGCAGCGAACGAGCATGTTTACTCCAGGGCTGAGTTCATCGCAGTTATCTCTTGTGAATATCTTTACGTCAACAATTACACCGGCTTCACCGTGAGGTACCTTAAGTGAATTGTCACGTACTTCTCTTGCCTTTTCACCGAAAATAGCTCTTAAGAGACGTTCTTCAGCTGTGAGTTCTGTTTCGCCCTTAGGTGTTACCTTACCAACGAGGATGTCACCTGCGTGAACTTCAGCACCGATACGGATAATACCGTTTTCGTCAAGATCCTTGAGAGCTTCATCACCGACGTTAGGGATGTCACGTGTGATCTCTTCAGGTCCGAGCTTGGTGTCTCTTGCTTCTATTTCGTATTCTTCTATATGGATGGATGTGTACATGTCTTCACGAACAAGTCTTTCGTTAAGAAGTACGGCATCCTCGTAGTTGTAACCTTCCCAGGTCATGAAGCCGATGAGGGCATTCTTACCGAGTGAGATCTCACCGTTGCATGTAGCAGGACCGTCTGCGAGAACCTGTCCCTTTGTGATCTTTTCGCCCTTTGAAACGATAGGTCTCTGGTTGATACATGTACCCTGGTTTGAACGCTTGAACTTTGTGAGCTTGTATCTGTGTTCAACGAGGTTTTCATCCTGAACAACGATCTCGTCAGCAGATACTGCAAGAACTTCACCGTTGCAGTCAGCAACTATGCAGACACCTGAGTCAACGGCTGCCTTGTATTCCATACCTGTACCGACGATAGGATTCTCAGTCTTGAGAAGCGGAACGGCCTGTCTCTGCATGTTTGAACCCATGAGAGCTCGGTTCGCGTCATCGTTTTCGAGGAACGGGATCATTGCTGTAGCTACGGAAACGACCATCTTAGGTGATACGTCCATGTAGTCAACAACTTCGCGGTCGAATTCACGGATCTTGTCACGGCATCTTGCGTTTACCTTGGCTCTTGCGAACTTTCCGTCCTCTGTAAGAGGTTCGTTCGCCTGTGCAACTACGTAATTGTCTTCAACGTCAGCTGTCATGTAAACAACTTCGTTTGTTACAACGCCTGTAGCCTTGTCCACCTTTCTGTAAGGTGCTTCGATAAATCCGTACTCATTGATCCTTGCGAAAGTTGCGAGGTATGAGATAAGACCGATGTTAGGACCTTCAGGAGTTTCGATAGGACACATTCTGCCGTAGTGGCTGTAGTGTACGTCTCGTACTTCGAATCCGGCTCTGTCTCGTGAAAGGCCGCCAGGACCGAGGGCTGAAAGACGTCTCTTGTGTGTAAGTTCTGCGAGAGGGTTTGTCTGGTCCATGAACTGTGAAAGCGGTGATGAACCAAAGAATTCCTTGATCGCAGCAGTTATCGGACGAATGTTTACCAGTGACTGAGGAGTAATAGTGTCTATTTCCTGTGACTGTGTGTTCATTCTTTCACGGATAACTCTTTCCATTCTTGCAAAACCGATTCTGAACTGGTTCTGGAGAAGCTCACCTACAGAACGGATTCTACGGTTTCCGAGATGGTCTATATCGTCAACTGTACCGATGCCTGAGCAAAGGTTGAGGAAGTAGCTGATAGTAGCGTAAATATCATCAAGAATGATGTGCTTAGGAACGAGTTCTTCAACTCTGTTCTTAACGTTTTCTTCGAGTTCCTCTTCGTCAGCAGAATTTTCGAGGATCTCTTTGAGTACCTTGAAGTATACCTTTTCATCGATACCGTACTTTGCAACGTCAAAGTTTACGTAACCGGTGATGTCTACCATACCGTTACCGATGATCTTTACCTCACGTTCAACAAGCTTTGACTTCTTTTCGCCTGTAGGTGTTGTGTAGTCTTCCTTTACTTCAACAGTAACGTAAGCTTCCATCACACCTGCCTGTTCGATCTCGAGAGCCTTTTCATATGAGATCGTCTCGCCGTCAGATGCCATGAGCTCGCCTGTCATAGGATTTACAACAGGTCTTGAAAGAAGGTGGCCTGAAAGTCTTGAAGCAATGCCGAGCTTCTTGTTGTACTTGTAACGGCCGAACTTGCAGAGATCATATCTCTTTGCGTCGAAGAAAAGATTGTTAAGGTGTGAAAGTGCACTTTCAACCGTAGGAGGTTCGCCAGGACGGAGTTTTCTGTATACGTCAAGAAGAGCATCAGAATTGTTCTTTGTGCTGTCCTTCTGAAGAATTGTCTGGTTGAGTCTTTCGTCAGCTCCGAACATTTCTTCGATCTCTTCGTCTGTACCTACGCCGAGAGCTCTGATAAATGTTGTTATCGGAATTTTTCTGTTCTTGTCTATACGAACATAAACAACGTCGTTTGAGTCCATTTCGTATTCGAGCCACGCACCGCGGTTCGGAATAACAGTGGACTTGTAGAGGTTCTTACCTGTCTTGTCCTTCTCGAAGGCATAGTAAACACCAGGAGATCTGACAAGCTGTGATACGATAACTCGTTCCGCACCGTTGATTACGAAAGTACCGCTGTCTGTCATGAGCGGGAAGTCGCCCATAAAGATCTCGCTTTCCTTTACGTCACCGGTTTCCTTGTTCCAGAGTGTTGCAGTTACTCTGAGCGGAGCTGCATATGTAACGTCACGTTCCTTACATTCTGCGATGGAGTATTTCGGAGTGTCGTCGATCTTATACCCTGTAAAGTTTAAGACTAAATTTCCGTTGTAGTCAGTGATAGCTGCTACATCATGGAAAACCTCTTTAAGACCCTCCTCCTTGAACCACTTGTAGGAATTTTTCTGTACCTCGATAAGGTTTGGCATTTCAAGAGCTTCATTGATCTTGCCAAAGCTCATTCTGGTATTTTTACCGAGCTGTTTAGGCTTGACATTCACCATTGGTGTCTGGTCCTCCTTCTTGTTGATAGTCTGCATCAGTGATTTGCTGAAGATCACCGGTGTCAGAAGCAGAAAAAAATGTGAAAACTATTGATTTATTGATATATCTGTGATATACTAACCATAGTGTAACAGGGTATAAAACTCCCCATTTTGATACATTATACAATTATACTCCAAATATATGCGGTTGTCAACCGCATTATCAAAGATTGTGAATTTGTCCGTATTTTCGTTTCGAAGATACGGATTTTTTGTTTATTATAATACGGTAATAATATATCAGCGTTTTCTTAATATTCCGCCCGTCCGGAGGTAGATACCAAAAAATATTTTTCCATAGGTATTGATTTCCTTTCCTTGTTGTGATATAGTATTTTATGGGATACATGTATATTTATTTAATGGGAGGTAAAGAGAAATATGTTTTCCAAGATCAATACCATGGGGCTTTTCGGCCTCAACGCATTTTCAGTGGATGTCGAAACTGACATCCGCATGGGTCAGCCTGCTTTTGAAATAGTAGGTCTCCCCGACACAGTAGTAAAGGAAAGCCGTGAAAGAATAAAGTCAGCCATGCTCGCAGGCGGAATAAAATTTCCGAATGCCCGCGTCATGATGAATCTTGCTCCGGCGGATACGAAAAAAAGCGGATCGGTACACGATCTCGCCATATTCATGGGTATGCTTACTGCAATGGGCGTCATAACTGCATTCACTGACGACTGCTGCTTCATCGGCGAAGTTTCGCTTAACGGCAATGTCCGTCACGTAAACGGCGTGCTTCCAATGACACTCACGGCAATGAAAAGCGGCATTAAAAAAATTTTTGTGCCCCTCGACAACGCTTTTGAGGCTTCGGTAGTTGACGGAATAGAGGTTTATGGTGTAAAATCTATTATAGAAATAATAGCCCACTTCACCGGCGGCAGACAGATAAAAGTCTCGGACCGGTACGTTCCGCCTGCTGTTTCGGAGATAAACGTTCCCGATTTTTCTGACATAAAGGGACAGCACTCCGCAAAACTCGCTCTGGAGATAGCGGCTTCAGGCGGCCACAACGTACTTCTTATAGGAAGTCCGGGAAGCGGCAAGAGTATGCTGGCAAAAAGACTTCCCGGCATTCTTCCCCTCATGACCTTTGAGGAGTCCATCGAAACCACCAACATCCATTCCATTTCCGGTCTTATTGAAAAGGACACTCCCCTTGTGACGGTCCGTCCTTTCCGTTCGCCGCACCACACCATTTCAGCGGCAGGGCTTGCAGGCGGCGGCACCGTACCGCATCCGGGCGAAATATCACTTGCCCACAACGGCACTCTGTTTCTTGACGAGCTTGCGGAATTCGACAGGAGGACACTCGAAATTCTGAGGCAGCCCCTCGAAGAGCAGAAAGTGACTATATCAAGAGCAAGCGGCAGCATAACCTATCCTTCGTCGATAATGCTGGTTGCCGCTATGAACCCCTGCCCGTGCGGATTTTTCGGTCACCCGAAGAAAAAATGCATCTGCTCGCACAAACAGGTCTCGAATTATCTTTCCAAGATAAGCGGACCGCTTCTCGACAGGCTCGATCTTCACGTTGAAGTTGCGCCGGTGGAATTTTCTCATCTGTCATCCACAAAAAAGGAGGAAAGCTCGGCTTCGATCAGAAAACGCATCCAGGCGGCAAGAGAGATACAGACAGAGCGCTTCAGAGGTACCGGTATCACGTGCAACGCACGCATCACCTCCTCGAAGCTCCACGAGTTCTGCCCTCTCGACAACGAAGCGAATTCATTCCTGTGCGGAGTTTTCGACGTAATGGGACTTTCCGCCCGCGCCTACGACAGAATACTTAAAGTATCACGCACGATCGCCGATCTCGACGGCAGCGAAGTAATAAAAAAACGCCACATCTCCCAGGCAGTCCAGTACCGCTCATTAGATCGTAAGTATTGGAATCAAGAAGGGTAACCCACCCCGAAAAAATTCATTTAAAAGGAAAATGTACATGATAAAACTTATAGCAAGCGATATGGACGGCACACTTCTCGACGACGACAAGAACCTGCCGCCTGACTTTTTCGAAATACTCGACAGACTCGGACGAAACAACATTCAGTTTGTCGTGGCAAGCGGCCGCTCCTATCCGGCACTTACACCTATTTTCGGAAGTCACAGCAAAAACATGAGCTTTATCTGTGACAACGGTGCCTATATAATGGAGAACGGCGTAAATGCTTTCACCGGCGGCATCGATCCTGATACATTAAAAGATATCATCAGAGTCTGCCATGAAAAACTGCCGGAGGCATATCTGGTTCTCTGCGGCAAAAACGGACTCTACTGTACTGACAGATACAAACCGCGTTCCCAGAAAGAGCTCGGTTTCTACTATAACTCACGAACCGTACTCGACGACCTCACCACCGTGGATGACGTCATCTTCAAAATAGCCATCTACGACGAGAACGACCCGCAGAAATACTCCTACCCTGTTCTCAAAGAGATCTACGGTGACAGTCTTTCGCTTGTAGTCTCGGGACATCTGTGGATGGATATTATGCGAAAAGGCATAAGCAAGGGATCTGCGATGGAAAACATCCAGCGTTCCACAGGCGTGTCACACGACGAGACCATGGCCTTCGGCGACTTCTACAACGACGTTGATCTGCTTAAATCCGCAGGCTACAGCTTCGTAATGGAAAATGCCAACGAAGACATGAAACAGTACGGAAAATTCATTGCTGCCGACAACAACAGCGGCGGCGTTACAAAAGCCATCAGAAAATATCTCGACGAAAACGGTCTGATGTAAGGATGCGCTGAAAAATCAGCGCGGGGAGAGGCAAAACCCTCAAATCTCCCCTATGCAGAATACATATGAAAGGGATCACTAATGAATAACGTTAAAAAAATCGCAGCCCTTATAAAAAAATATTTTGACAATCTGGACAAGCTGCTCTTATTTGCAGTCTGCCTGTGTACCGTACTGGGAATAGTTCTTATCTACTCCCTCGCCGACAGCGGAACGGTCGTGCACTCAGTTTACAAAACGCAGGTCGGGTCCATGATAATCGGGCTTATAATATGTATTTTCATTTCGTGCTTTGACTACAAGGACTTTGCAAAGCTCTGGTTCCTGTACGTACCGGTAGCACTTGTCCCCGTTCTTCTGACTTTCACGAAGCTCGGTGTCGGTGTTGAAGGTACCGACGACGTGGCATGGCTGAAACTCGGACCGCTGACCTTCCAGCCTGCGGAACTTCTGAAAATAGCATTTCTTCTCTCCTTCTCCTATCATCTCTACAAGGTAAAGGATGACATCAACAATCTTATAAACATCATTCTTCTGTGTCTGCACGCGGGGCTTCCTATTGCGCTTATCATGAAACAGGGTGACCACGGAACCGCACTCGTCTTCATCATGATGTTCGTTATCATGATGTACTCCGCAGGACTTTCACTCATCTATATCATCCCTGCGATACTCGCCGTTCCGGTAGTCGGATATTTCGCATGGCAGTACGCTCTCGGTGATGTTCAGAAGGAGCGAATCATGATCCTCTTCAATCCGGGAACTGACCCTGAGGGCCTTGAATGGCAGCAGGATCTCGGACTTTCATCCCTTACAGCCGGAAACATCTTCGGCAATGGACTTTTAGGAAACGGAAAAAGCAATGTTCCGGAAATTTACAACGACTTCATTTTCGCCTATGTCGGCTACGTATTCGGGTTTGTCGGATGCCTCGCACTCATCGTGGTGCTCGCATTCATCTGCATCAAGCTGATAGCTGACAGTCTCGTGGCAAGAGATGAACTCGGAAGAAACATCTGCATGGGTGCATTCTCGATAATATTCACGCACTGCGTTCTCAACATCGGCATGGTACTCAAGGTCATGCCGGTTATCGGTATCCCGCTTCCGTTCGTAAGTGCCGGCGGTACAGCGCTTGTGAGTATGTACATCGTCATCGGCATCGTCCTCAGTGCAAGGCAGCACAACCAGAAGGTCTACAGAATGTTCGCATAATAAAAGTGGCACTCTCTCTATAAAATATATTTCGCACAAACACCGGTGTTCTTCACCGGTGTTTTTAGTTACTTACAATCATTGAATTATCGGCAGAAAAATGATATAATTTTTATATTACCCTGATCAGACAGGGCAAACATAATCATTCTTTTTGAACGGATACTATATTACAGTATCAGAAAGGATCTTAAATTATGGCAAATCAGCTATGTATCGTTCTTGACTTCGGCGGCCAGTATAATCAGCTGATCGCACGACGTGTACGTGAATGCGGTGTTTACTGCGAGATCAAAAGATATGACACACCGATCGAAGAGATAAAGGCTCTTGACCCGGTAGCCATCATCTTCACCGGCGGTCCGAACAGCGTTTACGACATGAGTTCACCGCATATTTCAAAAGATATATTCGATATCGGCGTTCCGGTTCTCGGCATCTGCTACGGATGTCAGCTCGTTGCCTGGACACTCGGCGGCGAAGTAAAGAGCTGCGAAAAGAGCGAATACGGTAAAATAGAAATTTCACATAACAAAGGCAGTCTCATCTTCAAAGACGTTCCGGAAAAGAGCGTTGTATGGATGAGCCATACCGACTACGTAAGCAGAGTTCCGGAAGGATTCACAGTTACTGCAGCATCTGCAGACTGTCCTGCTGCTGCATTTGAAAACGCTGAAAAGAAGTTCTACGCAGTTCAGTTCCACCCGGAAGTTACACACAGCGAATTCGGTAAAAAAATGCTCCACAACTTCCTCTACGAAGTATGCGGATGCAAGGGCGACTGGGTTATGGACGACTTCATCGAAAAGACAGTTGCAAAGCTCCGTGAACAAATCGGTGACAAGAAGGTAGTTCTCGGTCTTTCAGGCGGTGTTGACTCATCAGTTGCAGCAGGTCTTTTAAGCCGTGCAGTCGGCAAACAGCTCACCTGCGTTTTCGTTGACCAGGGTCTCATGAGAAAGGACGAAGGCGACTTCGTTGAAGAAACATTCACAAAGCTCTTCGACATGAAGTTTGTACGTGTAAACTGCCAGAAGCAGTTCCTCGAAAAGTTAAAGGGCATTTCCGATCCTGAACAGAAGAGAAAGATCATCGGTACTGAATTCTACAAGGTATTCTGGGACAAGATCCGTGAAGAAGCTGACGGCGGATTCTTCGCACAGGGTACAATCTATCCGGACAGAATCGAATCCGGTAAGGGTAATGCAGCCGGCAAGGGCAGCACTGCTACTATCAAGACACACCACAACATGGTTGAAAAGCCTGCAGATATAAAATTCGACGGAACGATCGAACCTCTCGCAGACCTCTTCAAGGATGAAGTCCGTGCAGTCGGCGAAAAGCTCGGCATCCCGCACGACCTCGTATGGAGACAGCCATTCCCTGGCCCTGGCCTCGGCGTAAGAATCATCGGCGAGATCACAGAAGAAAAGATCAAAGTTCTTCAGGAAGCTGACGCAGTATTCCGTGACGAGATCAAGAAGAGCGGCATCGAAAGCGAACTCAAGCAGTTCTTCGCAGTTCTTCCGGACGTAAAGACAGTAGGCGTAATGGGCGACCACCGCACATACGACCACCTCATCGCCATCAGAGCCATCACAACAGATGACTTCATGACAGCCGACTGGGCAAGAATCCCGTACGACGTCCTCGCAAGAGTTTCAAACAGACTTACAAACGAAGTTGAACACGTAAACAGAGTAGTGTACGACATAACTTCAAAGCCTCCGGGAACTGTTGAGTGGGAATGATACAAATCCGTCCACAAACAGCGTAAATACGTTGATTATACCGTTATAGCAATAACAGTGGCAACGTTTTGGCAACAATTCTCGATTATCGGCAACAGTAATAAATTTTCTGTCTTAAAAGATAAGAGCTATCTGATTCATTTACGAATCGGATAGCTCTTTTTGTTTTATTCAGATTTGTTATTTTTCTTTCACTGCTCTGCGTGCAGCTTCATTCCGCTCCGCTTCTGATCTCGGATAATTGTATCTCCACTGGTCATACTCCTCACGGGTGATTTCTCCATTGCGGTACTTCTGAGCCATCTCTTCCCACGGTTCGAGCAGACCTGTCATTTTCGCAAAGGTCGAGCCGTTCTGCCTGTTGATGCGGATACATATTTCATCGTCCAGGCGATCAATCCTGAAACCGTATAAATCTTCAAGCGCAAACAGCGTATGCATCAAACCCGTATAGCTGTCTATGTTCGGAACGTTCAGAGCCTCGGTCGATACATCAAGTGCATCGGCAAGCTGTTCTATAAGATCAGCCTTTGGTGTTCTTGAACCTGATTCGTACTGTGCCATACGAATATCGGCTGTTCGTTCAGTAAAACCGACCTGTAAGCCTAAGAACTTCTGCGTCATACCTCTGAGGTTGCGAATAAACCTTATTCTCTCTCCTATTGCCATATTGTTGCCCTCCATTTTCATCAAGCAGCATACAGAAATGTACTATGCAGCCATATTTCACAAATCAATTATAGCATATCTGTTTAGTATATGTCAAGTTAGTAGAAATAAAAATGTTTAGTAATTTTGATATTGACATAACGGTTTTTGTTTAGTATAATAAGAATACAGCCTAACGTTTTAGAGTTAAGTCAAAGAAAGGAGCTACTCATGATGACAGACAGAAATTTTATGAGAGTTGAAGACGTTGCCAGAGAGCTTGATGTTTCCAAGTCCTATGCATATAAAATAGTACAAAAGCTCAATCAGGAACTTGAAGCTAAGGGCTACATCACGATCTCGGGCAGAGTAAACAAGCAGTACTTCCTTGAAAGAACCTGCTACGGTGGTTCTTCCGAGGACAACGAAAGGAAGTGATACAATGTCAGTCTACAAAGACGGTAACAAATGGCGTGTGATCTATCGTTACACCAACAGCCGTGGAGAACGCAAA
>CADAPI010000002.1 GCA_902789705.1 uncultured Ruminococcus sp. | reverse complement strand
GCTCTCTGGCAGGACGAAAACGGCAAGTTCATAAGTCTTGACCACCAGAGACCAATGGGCCAGGGCGGCAACGGTATTTCAGTTGCTGAGTATTACGGCGGTACTATCCCGAAGCAGGAACCAAAGGTAACAGATGCTCCGAAGGTAACAGATGCACCTAAGACTACTGATGCTCCGAAGACTACTGATGCACCTAAGACGACCGATGCTCCGAAAACTACTGATGCGCCTAAGACAACAGATGCTCCAAAGACAACTGACGCTCCGAAGACTACAGATGCTCCTGTAACAACTACAAAGACTGAACCGGCTGCAACAGAAACTCCTGCAAACAGCCAGGCCGGCGATATTGTTTACGGTGACGTAAACGGTGACGGAATGGTAGACGTAACAGACCTTTCTACCATGGCTGTAAATCTCGTTGACAAGAAGGAGTTCAAAGCAGACCAGATCAAAACTGCTGACGTTGACGGAGACGGAAAGGTAACACTTACAGACCTTGCAACTATCAGACAGTATCTTTCAAAGAAGATCACAAAGCTTGGTCCGAGCAAATAATTTAAAAAATATATAAATACAAAATTACCCGGTGGTTATATCATAGTCACCGGGTTTTGTTTTGCTTGCATTCATTGCCGAAATATGTTAAAATTAATTTGTATGTACTTACGCAATCGATAATCTTTCTGCGGAAAGGAGGTACAAGCATTTGAAACTAAGAACCATATATATAAAAAACTTCGGAAAGCTTAAGGATTTTAAGCTTAAACTTAAACCAGAACTGAATATAATATGCGGAAACAATGAATCCGGAAAAACCACTGTCATGAGTTTTATAAAGATGATGTTTTACGGTACATCATGCAAATCTTCCGACATCGGCAAAAACCTCAGAAAGAAATACGCCCCGTGGGACGGATCTCCGATGTCCGGATATATTGAATTCGAAGCTTCCGGTCAGGAATACAGGCTTGAACGTGAATTCGGAAACTCCAATATCAGCGATGTAATCACCATATGGAATCTTACCGCCGGAAAAGCTGAACCGCCGAGCTGCAAGTATGAACCGGGCGAACGTTTTATGGGAATGAACGCATCGACGTTTGAGCGAAGCGTTTTCATAGGTGACATTACTTCAGTTATACACGGCACGGACAAGGAAGACGAGATCACCAGAAAGCTCATGAACTACTCCTCATCCGCCGAAGAAAGCATATCTTACGAAACAGTCCGCAAACGTCTTCAGAAAGCTCACGACGAGCTTCGATCAAAAGGAAGGAAACCCGGTGAAATAGATACTCTTACTGCCGAACTCTCTGATCTTACCGAACGTCTTTCATCCGCCGAGGACGAGGAAAAGCTCCGCATGAACGATGAGGAGATCCATGCTTCATACTGCAGTATGCTTGAAAACAAAAAGGAACATGCAGCGGAACTTGAAAAACGAATAAAGGAACAGCGCATAATCCGTGAACTGCACACGCTGGAAGTCCAGAGCAGAAAGAACGCTGTAAAAGCCGTTCTTGAAGAAAAAATAAGTTCCCTTACCGCTTCCATAACAAACGGTGATTTTACAGTAGATGATTCATTTCTGGATGAATGTTCCGACCTGCTTTCAAAACTTGATCACTTAAAGGAAAACTACAGGGAGAAGAAAAACGAATTCAATCAGATGTCAGCCGATATCTCGGAAATGAAACTCGGCGACAGCATAGAAGAATTCGAAGCTGATCTTGATCTTGTAAACGAAGAACTGAAAGCCGGCGAGAATGAAATAGAAGGCTTAAAGAATGAGATCGCTGCCATTGACAGCGCCCGTGACGAGGTAAATGATCTTATAAGGGAAACTCAAATCAAAGAAGAACTGTATAAGGAACATCTTGCTGACATGGAGCCAAACTATCTTGTGCTTATACCTGCGGCCGCCATGATCATTATCGCCATCTCGCTTTTTATAAAAAACGCATGGTTCCTGCTCGCCATCATCCCGGTAGTGCTTATGATCTTCCTGGGAACAAAACTTACCGCAAAGATCGAAGAAATAAGGGACAAAAAAGCAGGCATCGAACACAAGGAACCTGATTACGAGGAAGCCTACAGAAGCTACGATGAAAAATTAAGTGAATTCGAACTCAAAAGCAGTGAACTCACTGATAAGGTCAACCTGCTCGGCACGAAAATCGCTGAAACCGCCTTAAAGAAAACCGAGATAGAACAGAAAACCGGCAAACTTAAGCTTATTAAGGAACAGAAGGATTCTGAACTGAACAAACTCGGAAATGAACTTAACAAAACAGGCAAAGACATTAATGAGCTTGACATTCATATAACTGATTTTTTCTCAAAATTCAAACCTGTCTCAACCACGGCTGAAATACCGGAACTTATAGACAAAGCAGTTGAAACTATAAGCGAAATAGAAACAACGAAAGCAGTCCTGAGTTCAAAGCATGACGAAGACGACGTCCCGTATTCGCCTGAAGAGATCACGGAACGTTCAGCCCTGCTTCGTGAGAAGTTAAATCAGCTTACCGGAGGAAACGGCCCTGAGCTGCTCTCTGACAGCTATACTGACGCACTGGAAGAAGAGCTCGAGGAAACGAAAGTCGAAATCAATTCTCTGAAAGACACCATAGCATCACTTCGCTCAGGAATATCAGCAAAATATCACGCGTCTGATGAACCTTCACTGCTTCGTGAAAAAATCGATGTTATCAAAGAACAGATACGTGAACGACTGAAATATGTAAATGAACTGAACATCGCTTCAGAGATCATGGAGAAAGCCGGAAACGAGATAAGACAGACATTTGCTCCTGAACTCAACAGTAAAACTGAAAAGATATTTGCTCATCTGACCGGAGGAAAATACAAAGGTGCAATAGTATCAAAAGATCTTGCTGTCACACCTGTTGAAAGCCATGACAAGGCGCTTCGCGACTGGCAGTATCTCAGTACAGGAACTGCTGAACAGGCTTATCTGTCACTCAGACTTGCGCTTTCAGACATGATGGCCGGAAACAAAATTCCTGTATTTCTCGATGACGTATTCGCCCACTACGATGAGGAACGCACACGCAAAGGCTTCCTTTTCCTCAGTGAATACAGCAGGCTCGACCAGGTGATTTTCTTCACCTGTCACCGGTATTCTCTGACTGAAGACCAGTGCATCACTTTCCCGGAACAGTAAAGTTCCGGAACCGGTATGCACCAGACAAACGCTATATTCCCTTAAGATAAACGAAAGAGGTACCCAAATGAAAATAATGATCGCATCTGATATACACGGTTCTGCATTCTGGTGCAGAAAAATGCTTGAGGCATATGAAAGAGAAAATGCAGACAAACTCCTTCTTCTCGGCGACATCCTTTACCACGGACCAAGAAATGATCTTCCTGATGAATACGCACCAAAAGAAGTTATAAATATGCTGAACCCGCTGCGTGACAAAATACTCTGTGTACGCGGAAACTGCGACACTGAAGTTGATCAGATGGTACTCGACTTCCCTGTTCTTGCGGATTATGCATACATCGTTTCCGGAAAAACGACAATTTTTGCAACCCACGGCCATGTATACAACGAAAACAATCTTCCGCCGATATCTGCAGGAACTATCCTTTTAAACGGACACTTTCATGTACCGGCATGCAGAACACTTGAAAACGGCGTTATTTACATGAACCCGGGTTCAGTATCTATCCCGAAGGAAAATTCACTTCACCAGTACATGACTGCAGAAGATGGCACTTTTGAATGGAAAGACCTTGACGGAAAAGTACTGATGAAAGTCAGCCTGTAAGGATGATCTTATGAAAGACAATATTATCATTTTCAAGAATGACTGCAGCAGCAAAAATCCGCGTATTCTCATGCACACCTGCTGTGCTCCGTGCTCGGTCTACTGTATAGATACCCTTCGTAATGAAGGGACAGAACCGGTAAGTTTCTGGTACAATCCGAATATTCATCCGTTTACGGAATACAAAATAAGAAAGAATACCCTTACCGATTACGCAAAATCAGTAAACATGAAGCTCATCATCGAAAACGAATACGGACTTCGTAACTTTATAACCTCCGTATATCCTGACTTCGACAACAGATGTTCATACTGCTATGAATCACGTATTTACAGAACCGCGGAATTTGCCGCCGAAAACGGATTCGACCGTTTCACCACCACCCTGCTCGTTAGCCCGTACCAGAACCACGAACTGATCTGCGACACAGCCGAACGCGCAGCGCATAAATACGGTGTAAAATTTGAGTACCACGACTTCCGTCCCGGCTTTAAAGAAGGCCAGGAAAAAGCCCGTGAACTCGGTCTGTACATGCAGAAATACTGCGGATGTATTTTCAGTGAAGAAGACAGATATAAGAAAAGAAAAAAGAATCAGGAGTAAGGTTCCTCCTGATTCTTTTTTTCATGTATTAATGTCGTCAATTACTTCAAAATCCATTTACCACGAGTATCACTACCATCTCGCACCAATGCGCCTGCTTCTTGTAATTCTTGCATATACCTCGAAACAGATCGGTTAGGAATTCCAGTATTAGTTGATATTTTTTCAATAGTTTGCTCGCAATCATTCAGTACTACTGTAATCAAGCTAACCATTCTTTTTTTCTTACCATCTGAGTATTTTTCTATAATTTTACATGTATATGGCGCTTTTTGTTTTATTTTTGATATCAGTATCATTCTCTATGCCACTTTCGACATTCTCTACGCCACTTTTGCTATTCTCTATGCCATTTTTAGCATTCTCTACGCCACTTTCGCTATTCTCTATGCCATTTTCATCATAAAAATCTTCACGAATAAACAGCCTTGTGATAAAGAAACTATGCTCATCATCGGTTATGAATTCAGGAAGCGGAGAGCCATTTCGTTCAAGAGCTTTAAGAATTTTTCTGAATCCGGTATTTCTGCCTTCTGTAAGGTGCATCTCTTTAAGAAAATCCCCTATGCGGCGATTACGGTATCTGCATACAAAGACATTGAAGCGCCATTGACATAATAAGGTATTTAAGATATAATATCTTTTGAAGAAGAAATCAGCCATAAAAAAGAATTCGCTGTTTATGGTAAAACCCACATTTCAAAGCGTTTTCACTTTCTATGGTAAAGACTTTTTTATAAATTCATGTTATTATGAATTTATAAAACTGATAAGGAGATATCTTGAATGGATACTATTAAAATTGGTAATTTTTTAAAACAACTTCGTAAAGAAAACGGATTTACTCAGGAACAGCTTGGAGAAAAAATTGGAGTAACAAATAAAACAATCTCTCGCTGGGAAACCGGAAATTATTTACCACCTGTCGAATGCCTGGCAATGCTTTCAGATATTTATAAGATCAGTATCAATGAGCTTGTAGCAGCACAAAGATTGCAAAAAGATGAATTTGAAAATGCAGCCGATGATAATCTTTCCAATGCTTTGAAGCTTAGTGAGAGTTCATTTAAAAAAACTGAGAAACGCCTGACAATAATAATGATACTTTCTACAATAATTGCAATAGTACTGATACTACTTATTCCTGTTAAGATAATAGGTCTGATACGAGGATTGCTTATTATCGCTCTTGTAATAGCACTTGCATTTATCAGCAATACGCTCAACATTGTTGCGCTATTACAAAATAAAGAAATTAAAAAAACAGTAGAAAAATAATCAGAATAACCAGTAGTGACAGTGTGAAAAGTGAAAGAGAAACTAAATAATACAACGAGCTTAACTGATGATCGTCTCTTTGTTTCAAAAAACATTTTAATGAACACTGTTACTTTAGCTTATAACGGAGAAAAAAGTAATGATTTTAGAATGGAAAAAATGCTATCTCAACGTCCCGTTAAACGAAAACGGAATTCAGGATCATGAATACGATACTGATATGTCTAACATATACACCGTAACACTTGACACCAAAGAATACGATCTTCTCAGTGATGTATTTCATGAATGGAATCAGAAGTTTGATATCATTATTGATATCTTTGAAGATGAGACATTAAATGCTGAATCATGTTCAGAAGCAATGATAATACTTGATAATCACATAAATCAGAACAATAATGAAGATTTCAGAAAAGCAGCGCAAAAACTAAAACTTGCACTCAGTAAAGCAATACAGCTAAACATGCCGCTATTTCTTGATTTTTAAGTTACGGCAACTGAGCTTGGACTCGGTACCCTTTGGATAGCAAACACCTGCTTTGCCTACAGAGAACTCACGGAATGCCTTGATACAGATAATCAGCTTGTCGGCGCGATTGCCGTCGGCTATCCGGATGAATCACCAAATCCGCGTCCGAGAAAATCACTCGATGAAATAATAGAGTTTCGGTGATAGATTTCCCACTCTACTAAACATATATAGGAACGAATAATAAGAGCATTTACGACCAATACAAATACATAGAAAGGTGTGGTACATTTGAAAACTGCAAAAATACTTAAAAACGGAAACAATCAGACAGTACAACTTCCAGAAGATTTTATTCTTGGCAGTAACGAAGTTTACGTTCAGAAAATCGGCTCTGCAGTACTTCTTGTACCTAAAGAAAAAATCTGGGAAACATTTATGGAAGGAATAAACGGTTTTACAGATGATTATTTTACGGCTGTTGCAGAAAGGCCGGGAAACACTATAGCAGCATATGAAGAAGGTGAATGATATGCCTACTTCAAGTATTACAGAAACTCTCAGAGTAAACAATCCAAAATTACTGGAAGCATACGCCGAAGCTCTTGAAAAAGCAGAAACTGAACCAGTTATTTTCACATCATCGCCAATATACAAAGAAGTTTCAGATCCGGATGCCATTCGTGATATTTTACTCCGTAATATTGAAAACTGGGGTAATACAAACAAATGATCTTCAGTATCTTACTTTAATAGGGTAATCAACCGGCATCAAGCGATGCCGGTTTTCAATAGTATGCCGAAGGCATTCCATTCAATGCAAAGACGAATAGTACAACCTAAACTTTTCAGCGCACTCTTTCCATTCTCGTCCTGCGGCCTGCCAGATAATATTACCTCCTTCGTCTGCCACATTCAGATAAATTCCATCGCACTGGTTCCAGCCATATAAAAGATATCGTCTGTTTCGGATATAGAAGCTGTATTCATCACCTTTCTCAACGCACCTGAACAGTTCATCACGAAAGTTCAGCCGCATCTGATACCATTCAGCTCCGCCGTGAGAGGAGTCCGAGACACCTTCATTTACAAAACCGAAACGGCTGTAAAAATTCAAAAGCTCATTTTTACAGGTAAGAACAATACCGGTACGCCCCTGTTTCTTTGTTTCTTCGATAACATAACTCATAAGCCGTGAGGCAAGTCCGTTTCGACGATATTCCGGATCGGATGCAACACCGAAAAGCATGAGCCATTCTCCGTCTGGCACAAATAAGGATGTGTTCTCATACATCTGATCACACAAATCTCTTTCATCAGTCGGCATTCCGTTAATCATAGAGAGGATCTTTCCTTCACACTCCAATATCCAGAATGTCTTTGAATAATTACTGAGTCTGAGTTCAAAAGTCTCTCTTTTCGCAGCTTCAGCTTCCGGAAAGCATCTTCTTTCAAGTTCAGTTACTATTTCAAGGTCTTTTAGATTTCCATTTCTGATCACTGTATCAAGCATAAATCATTAACCACACTTTTTTTAAAATCAAACACTACTATGCATATCATATAAGTATGATTATATCATGCCACTGAAAATCTGTCAAACCTAAAAAAGAGCAACCGCATTCATACCCATATCAAACTCAGCCAGCTGTACAGCACTTTTTTCCGCACTTGCATAAGCGAAATATTTTACAGGTATTTTTCTGGAACGAACGATATCCATGATTTTATTGTATTTGTTATGCGGCATCGCATTGGTCTGCAGCCAGACAACGTCAGCATTTCTGATTGCATTGGCATCCGGATCATCATAAGGATTAATAAATCTCACATTTGGAAGAAGTTTTACGATCACTTTAAGCCATGTTTCATGGCCTCCGAATACAACTACTCTCGCCTGCGTTCTGTACGGGAAAGAAATATTTGATGTTTCAGTATCCTGTTCTCCCTGCTGATCGTTCTGTATCTTATAGATAAGTTCACGAAGCTCGATGAGTTCCTGATTTTCTGAATCGTACTGATCTTTCATTTTTGATATTTTATCTTCCAGTTCGAAATTTAACTTCTTTGCATCATGCAGTTCCTTTTTCAGAGCTTTAATCGTCTTATCTCTGACAGTAATGACCTCTTTCAGATTTTCAGGCTCTTCAGAAACGGACGCCTCTCCGCGTTTTTCACGTATTCTGATTTCGGTTTCAGCAACAATTGAAAAATCGTATTTTTCCTGTATACGGTCAGCTAAACCTTTATAATACTGCATTATTTCAGCCTGTTTACGAGTAAATCCGGATTTTACAAATCCCTGCTGCGGCTCGTACTGGTCCTTTTTATAGCGAGGCGGAACGACCGATGAATCTGCATAAATAATTTGTGCTAAATTATACGGAATAAGTTCATCTTTTTTCAGTTTTAAGTTTTCGCGGGCATACATATACGCATCAGTATATTTAAGTGAATACTCATCTTCATACTCATCAGAATCATCTTCAACAAAGACTTCCTCATTAATAGATGATTCTTCTTTATCGACTTTAGTTTTATCAGATATTTTATTCATTACTTGTTCATCAAAATAATCAAGATTTTTCTCATGCCACGGTAAATGCTGTGTGGCAAATCCAACAAGACATTCTGAAATATATGAAACCCAAGGCAAACTGTCACCAGAATCGATAAGATAAATAAATGCGAAAAGAATCTCATACGGATTTTGGATTCTGAAATCACTTATACATTCAACTTGATTTTCGCCTGATATATCTTCTGAAAGATCAAATGCCATCCATTCGATTATATAGAGCATATCATTTTCAGCCTCTATAAGGTCATTAGCAAGGCTGAGTGTCCTTTTACGCAGATTCTCATGCTTGGCCATACTTGAAGCCATACCGTTGATCATCAGATTAGTTTTACTGTCTGGTTTATTATTTATTGGATCCAGCGAACTAAGAACACTGAATACATTTTTAGTATTCTTCCTGTTTTGATTTGATAATCGAATTTTTTTCTCATTTTCTTTAATTTCTTTATTTAATCTGATAACATGTTCGATCACACTACGTGCATCATCTGCAATCTTTGCGCACTTCTCCCAGCTAACAGAAGCCTGTTCGAGAATAATATCAATGAGTTCAAAAAACTTTTCACGAAATTTCTGAACAGAACGTTCAATGATCTCAGGTCTGATAAACGATATAAGTGCATAGTATCTTTCTCTGTCAGTCATTTTTCCGGCAAGATCATAGTAGTATTCCTTTAATTTTTCCCAGTATTCATATTTTGAACGAATATCATCGTCTTTGATCTCATCATCATTTCTGTATGAATACTGATTATATTCAGCAAAACCATTTTTCTCAGGTGTAAGCGATGCTGATTCCGGTGAATAATATGTATCAGATGAACCTAAACGGTTTTTGATAAGATAAATAACTCCTTTTATAACATCATTGGAAAACTCGGAATCCTGAAAATTATATGGCAGTTCGATATCATTGATCTTTTCATCACGTGGAATAAAATATACAGCCTTTTCATAATTGCATGACTTAACAAGAGAATCAAGAATAAATAAAGCGATTCCAAGTGTAATATGATTTTCAGCATCTTTATCATCTATATAATAGAGTGTACTAAGCGTCAAATTGCTGATCAAAGCATCTTCTACGCTGATGCCAGGATACTTTGCGCCGAATCTTTCAGCCGCCTGAACTGCAGCATCAACAAATGCCGATATTTTTCGTTTTCGGTATATACCATTAAGTTTCATACCGGTATAATACTGATTCAAGTTTCTTGCTTTATCAGTTGTCTTATCATATTTTTTGCTGAATTTTGCTTTGAGCTTATCTCTGTAATCTTTCTGCTTAGTATCATACTTTTCAACTGTATAGTACTTGGAAAATGGTATTTCTAGTTCACTATTCAGCTGGCTTAAATCATGTTTGTCAATCGTTTCAATAATATAATTTCTGATTTTCTTTCTAGGCATTTTTCTCTCTCCTGTTAAAAAATAATGTTTTCTCTTCGGCTGGTCTTATGCAAGCACCAGTAATCTCCGCTACGGAATTCATGTAACAAGGAACTTAAAACCTGCAATTTCCTTCTTGACAAACATATTATACCATACTGTTTCTCGATTGTCAATACATATTTTGTATTTTTCTTAAACTATAGTTTTCCATTCCGCCTATATTTTTTCTGCACAATAAATAAACACTCGGGTATAGATTTTTTCCGGAGCGAATAATCATTTCATTTACGACCACTAAAAAAACAGGAGCAACCGAAAGGCTGCTCCTGTTTTTATGTGTCTACTATGACTACTATATGATGAGATGAGAAAGGAAAATGTCTTAATCTTTGCGATCTTCGCACTGCTGCGATTTTCGCGACGGACTTCACTGCGGTTCAGAACAGTAAAATCTGATTATGCACACTGTTATCAGAGTGCTGCGAGTTCCTTGCAGTTTCCTGCTATAGAACCGTAAAGTTTTGTGTAGAGCTGATAGTACTTTTCGTACTCAGCTGATCTTGAAGCGTCAGGTTCCTGTGTCTTGTCTGTCTTTATCATGACTTCACATGCCTTTTCAACGCTTTCGTAAACGCCCGTACCAACAAATGCAAGTATCGCAACACCGAGTGCCGGACCTTCCTTGCATGTTACTGTTTTAACAGGGCAGTCATAAAGATCTGCGAGCATGCTTCTCCAGAGAGGAGATGTTCCGCCGCCGCCGCAGGCCATCATGTCATTTATTTCAGTACCCATTTCGCTGATGATGCTCTTGCAGTCACGGAGTGAGTAAGCTACACCTTCCATTACCGCACGGATGAAATGAGCCTTGGTATGCATTGCTGAGAGTCCGAAGAAGCATCCTCTTATATCAGGATCGAGATGAGGAGTTCTTTCTCCCATGAGATAAGGGAGATACAGAAGCTTGTCAGCTCCTATTTTAACTGATTCAGCTTCCTTGTCCATAAGGAAGTATTCACTTACACCTTCAGCATTAGCCTTATCCATTTCTTCCTTGCAGAAGTTGTCACGGAACCACTTGAGTGACAGGCCGGCAGCCTGGGTAACGCCCATGATATGCCAGCATCCCGGAACTGCACAGCAGAAAGTATGTACTCTGCCCTTAGGGTCGATCTGAACTGATGATGTGTGCGCAAATACAACACCGCTGGTCCCGATAGTTGTAAATGCCTTTCCGTCCTTAACAATTCCTGTACCGACTGCAGCAGCAGCATTGTCGCCAGCACCGCCTACGACCGGTGTGCCGGCCTTAAGTCCTGTGATCGCTGCAGCTTTTTCAGTTATGTAACCTGTTATCTCAGGAGATTCATAAACTTTTGCAAGAAGTGACTTGTCTATATCAAGCTTTTCAAGTACTTCATCAGACCAGCATCTGTTCGGAACATCGAGAAGCTGCATACCTGAAGCATCTGATACTTCAGTAGCATATTCACCTGTGAGCATGAAGCGTACATAGTCCTTCGGAAGAAGGATATGACGGCACTTCTTATAGTTCTCAGGTTCGTTGTTTCTTACCCAGAGGATCTTTGAAGCTGTAAATCCTGTAAGTGCAGGATTTGCTGTTATCTCAATAAGTCTCTTTGCTCCAACTTTTTCAGTTATCTCTTCGCATTCCTTTGCAGTACGCTGATCACACCAGATGATAGACTTTCTGATGACTTCATTATTTTCGTCAAGCATTACAAGACCATGCATCTGACCTGAAAGCCCAACACCTGCGATATCGGAAGCATCAACTCCACTGTCAGCAATTATTTTCTTTATTGTATCAGCGGCTGCATTATACCAGTCTGTCGGTTCCTGCTCAGCGTATCCGTTCTTTTCCTGATAGAGCGGATACTCGGCTGAAGCAGAAGCCATTACCTTACCTGTTTCGTCGAACAGAACAGACTTTGTGCCGCTGGTGCCTATGTCAACACCAATTGCGTATTTCATCGAAGTCCTCCGGAATTATAAGCTGAAAAGTACGTTGTTTACGATTGATTCGAGCATTTCCTGTCTTCCGCTTGTGAGTGATGCTGTAACGTCACCCTTTTCAAGAGCATACTTTTCAAGGTCAGCAATTGTAGCCTTGCCTGAAATAACGTCAGCACCGATACCTGTGTTCCATGAAGAGTAACGATCAGCTACGAACTTGTCGATACGTCCGTCTTCGATGAGCTTAACTGCTGCTCTTAAACCAAGAGCAAATGTATCCATACCTGCAATGTAAGCGTGGAAGATATCTTCTCTTGTGAATGAACCTCTTCTGGCCTTTGAGTCGAAGTTGAGACCGCCGTTTGTGAAGCCGCCTGCCTTGAGAACTTCGTACATGCAGAATGTTGCGTCATAAATGTTTGTTGGGAACTGGTCTGTATCCCATCCGAGGAGTGTGTCGCCCTGGTTTGCGTCGATAGAACCGAATACACCGTTGTCTCTTGCAACGCGGAGTTCGTGCTGGAATGTGTGCTGTGCAAGTGTAGCGTGGTTAGCTTCGATGTTCATCTTGAAGTCCTTGTCGAGGCCGTATTTCTTTAAGAAACCGATAACTGTAGCTGTATCGAAATCATACTGGTGCTTTGTTGGTTCCTTTGGCTTTGGTTCAATGTAGAAGTCGCCGTCAAAACCGATTGAACGAGCGTAGTCAACAGCCATTCTCATAAGACGAGCCATGTTGTCCTGTTCGAGCTTCATGTCTGTGTTGAGGAGTGTTTCGTAACCTTCACGGCCACCCCAGAAAACGTAGCCCTTACCACCGAGCTTAACTGTGCATTCAATAGCCTTCTTGATCTGAGCTGCTGCAAATGCGAATACGTCAGCTGATGGTGATGTGCCTGCACCGTGCATATATCTTGGGTTACCGAAGCAGTTTGCAGTACCCCAGAGGAGCTTCTTGCCTGCAAGCTTTGTCTTCATGTAGTCTGTGATCTCGTCGAGTCTCTTGTTTGTTTCAGCAAGTGTTTCAGCTTCAGGAGCGATGTCTCTGTCGTGGAAGCAGTAGTAGTCGATTGAAAGCTTGTCCATGATCTCAGCTGCTGCATCGATCTTAGCCTTAGCTATTTCCATCGGATCAGAAGCGCCCCACTTCTTGTCTGTTGTGCCAACGCCGAACATATCTGTACCGTCGCCGCCCATTGTGTGCCACCATGAAAGAGCAAACTTGAGGTGCTCGCGCATCTTCTTGCCGCAGATTACTTCTTCAGGGTCATAATACTTGAATGCGAGTGGGTTTGTGCTTGTCTTGCCTTCGTACTTGATCTTATCGATTCCATTGAAAAATTCGCTCATGATAATTAACTCCTTTTATTATGAAATGGTTTTAGGAAACACTGATTAAATCTGAAATCCGGCTTCGCCGGATTTCAGGAGGCGGGATTTGCGTGGCTTCGCCCCGAACCCCACGCTGATTTATGAATAAATCAGCGTTTCCTTAAAAATTATTTTATTTGTTTATCTTAACAGATACTGTTTCAGTACCTGTAAGTTTTCTGCTTAATTCATCCGGCTGTGAGATACCAGCGTAAAGTGTGAATTCCTTTCCGTCGATACTGCGAGTGCCGTCTTCGTGAACAGCTGTGAAAGATCTTTCTTCGATCTTTACTGAAACTGTCTTCTTTTCGCCCTTCTTAAGGCTTACTCTTGAAAAACCGCTGAGGCTGTGGTTCGGAACAGCATCAGGAGATGTGTCCTTGATATAGAACTGAACAACTTCTTCGATGTCAAAGTCACCGGTATTTTCAACTGTAACAGTCGCATTACCGTCAGCATAAGAAAGATCAGAAACCTTTGTCTTTGAATATGTAAGACCGTAACCGAACGGATAAAGAACATTGCCTTCAGCGTAGCGGTATGTTCTGTTCTTCATGCTGTAGTCTGTGAATTCAGGAAGCTTTGAAGCATCTTCGTAGAAAGTAACAGGTAATTTTCCTGACGGTGAAACAGTGCCGAAGAGAATATCAGCAAGTGCTGTACCGCCGAACTGTCCCGGATACCATACATGAAGAAGTGCATCTGATTCAACTTCAAGATTCATTGCACTGCCTGAAGCGTCAACGATGATCACAGGTTTGCCTGTGCCGAGAACAGCCTTTACAAGCTTTCTCTGGGACTCAGGAAGTCTGAGGTCCGGCTTGTCTCCTGAACAGAATTCGTTACCTGTATCGCCTTCCTCACCTTCAAGTGTTGCGTTAAGTCCGACACAGAGAACAACAACGTCAGCATTTTCAGCAGCTATAATAGCTTCTGCAATTCTGTCGTCTGCCACTGCAAGATTCATTACTCTGTCCTTGAAGAGTGCTGAACCTTCTGAGTAGAAGATACGTCCGTCAAAGGCATTTCTGATACCTTCGAGGAATGTGATGTATTCATCTGCACGTCCGCAGTAGTTTCCTTCAAGTGCTTCGCGGCTGTCGGCGTTCGGACCGATAACTGCGATGGACTTTAACTTGCTCTTGTCAAGCGGAAGAATGCCGTTGTTCTTAAGAAGTACCATTGATCTGCGTGAGCATTCAAGTGCAACTTTCTTGTGTTCCTTACATCCTACTACGTCGTAAGGAATGCTGTCAAACTCAGTGCTTTCCTCGAACATTCCGAGTCTTGCTCTTGTTCTCATTGCATGAACACAGGCTTTTTTAATATCTTCCGGTTCAATGAGTCCTTCTTCAAGAGCCTCAAGAATGTGAAGATATGTATTGCCGCAGTTTATGTCGCATCCTGCCTTCAGTGCCATTGCAGCTGATTCAGGAGCTGTGCTTGTAACCTTGTGTGATGTGTGGAAGTCTCTTATTGCCCAGCAGTCTGAAACGAAGTAACCGTCAAAGTTCCATTCCTTAAGCTTACCCATAAGGAATTTACTTGCACATGAAGGTTCGCCGTTTACTCTGTTGTAGGCACCCATAACACCTTCAACACCTGCGTCTTCGATAAGTTCCCTGAAAGCCGGAAGATAAGTTTCTTCCATGTCCTTCGGAGATGCCACAGCATCAAATTCATGTCTAACATTTTCAGGACCGCTGTGTACTGCAAAATGCTTTGCACAGGCAGCAGTTTTAAGAAATTCGCCATTTCCCTGAAGACCTCTTACAAAAGCTGAGCCGAGCTTACCTGTAAGGAACGGATCCTCACCATAGGTTTCCTGACCTCTGCCCCATCTCGGGTCTCTGAAAATATTGATATTCGGTGACCAGAGTGTAAGTCCCTTGTATATGTCGCGGTCCTCATGTGATGAGTATGCGTTGTACATTGCTCTTGCTTCTGTTGAAATGACGCCTGCGACTTCTTCAAGGAATTTGTCGTCAAACATCGCAGCAAGTCCGATAGCCTGCGGGAACATTGTAGCGGAACCGGCTCTTGCAACTCCGTGAAGTGCTTCGCTCCACCAGTTATATGCCTTAAGTCCTGCCTTTTCATTTGCCGGAGCATCGTATTTAAGCTGTTCAGCCTGCTCCTCAGTAGTCATTTTTACAGTTATTTCTTCTGCCTTCTGCTGAAAATAGTATTTATCCATCAGCGCTCCTCTTTCCGATCATCTCTTTTTAATTTCCCAGACTTCATTTATCACAGCTGATTCGCCAGGAGCGTATTCTCTTTCATCTCCTACAACTTCACATTCGATAAATTTCTCGTTGGTATATGTTTCAAAGTTGCATCCGAAGTCAGGATAATTCTTTTCCGGATCGTACTTTTCAAACCTTTTTATATATGTCTGATTTCCGCAGACGTACATTGCCTGTCCGGAAACCACATTGAATCCTGCTTTAAATGCACGTGTGATCGTCGGATCCATACGAAGCACTGCACGGCCGTCATTCAGTGAAAAACGAATGTCGTGTATTTCTGAATAAGGCCAGAGAGCCATTGTTCTGTTCGGAAGATAACCTGTATCTTCTGTATTAAGGTCAATGTACTCGGTACCGCCCGGTGCAAGTCCTGTAATTGACCACGGTGCAAACTTAAGCGGTTTGTCAGAAACATTTACTATAGTATTCTTTACATTCAGTGTTTCATTGTCGTTGAAACTGAGTTCAATAGAATACTGTGTTCCGAAAGGAGTAGGTTCAGCAGTAAGTTTCACGTTTTCATCTGTAACGACAGCATCTACCGGTTTGTTGTCCGGATAGTAGGTCTCAGGTACTATTTCAGGTGAACGCCATAATCTGTGTCCACCGTATGTGTACCAGGTTCCGTAGCCTTCAACATCAAGGCTGAAATCGCGGTTTAAATCCTCAAACAGAATATTCTCCTCATTCTTAAGTCCGTAGTAAATGATTCTCGGCCCGTACTCAAGCGACGCCATGACCAGAACGTTTTCTGTTTCAAGGCACAGGCACTTTCCAAAATTCTTATACTCTTTTTCGTAATGAGTGAACTTCATACATAATCCTCCCGATCCAGCTTATATTTTTAGGCATAATTCTAATTGCTGTATGTGTATATTATAATACAGTAAGGCTGAAATTACTTATCATTACTTGCGGTTTGATGTATTATTTATTGCTTTATATTTTAAAAATTTCGTTTCTAATATTGCATATCCCACGTAGTTGTGTTATAATTCAATAAAAGATGATCGTAAATCCGGTCAAAACGAGTTTTGAAATCAGCAATTTATAAGAGCAAACACATATTAAAAAATGACATGGAGTGATAGTGAAATGATCCAGCATCTCAACGGAGACTTCGAGACAGTCGAGTACAATAATAATGGATTCATACTTTTGTATGATAACGTTGAAAATGAAGATTATCCTATGCACTGGCATAACGCTATAGAGATAATCATGCCTCTTATCAACGATTTCAGAGTTACTGCAGGCGGAAACACATATGAACTCAGGGAACGTGAAATAATCATAATTCCGCCGGGTGAACTTCATTCAATGATAGCACCTGATCACGGACAGAGGCTTATTTTCCAGTGCAGCAGCAGTGTACTGAATGATTTTCCTCCCCTCAGTGCAATTTCCTCAATGTTCACGGACGTTACCCTTATCGACAGCAATTCTCCGGAATACCAGAAGAGCGTAGCCAAGAAGACCATGCTCGAGATATATGACGAGTATTTCAAAAAGGAAGAACTGTCAGAACTTAAGATCTATTTAAAACTTATCAATATGTTCGTAAAGCTTCACGAAGGAGCAGCTTCCGAAAAGCGCGACCTCATGGGATGTACCTCAGTCAAGCTCAATGAATACAGCGAACGCTTCGGTGCAGTCAAGAAATACATCGAAAAGAACTACATGGAAGACATCTCGCTTGACACACTTGCCGAGATCGCCGGTTACAGCAAATATCATTTTTCGCGCATATTCAAGCAGTACACGGGTTCCTCACACATCGAATACGTTAATAAAACACGTATCAATGTAGCCCAGAAGCTTCTGCTCGATCCTTCGATCTCTATTACGGAAGTTGCAATGAACTCCGGTTTCACAAGCATTACTTCCTTCAACCGTGTTTTCAAGGAGATAAAGCACTGTACACCTTCCGAATTCAAGAAGTTCTATAAAACATCAGATTAAGAAAACACTGATTAAACCGGACATCCGGCTTCACCGGATGTCCGGAAGTGGGATTTGCAGGGCTTCGCCCCGGACCCCCACGTAAAAAAACAGAGGACGCAAACCTGACAGTTTACGTCCTCTGTTTTTATTATTCCGAAGGATCACTTCTTGTCGTCCTTGTTCTTAGGCTTGCTGCTGAGTATAAGACATCCGACAATAAGCACAATTGCAATAACAGCAACGATCACAGGAGTTTTCATATTTCTTGTATCACCGATCGCCGGAAATGTTGTAAGAAGTCCGGCAGCCAGACACATAATATTATAAGTCATTTTTATTTTCCTCGCTTTCGTTATCTTAAAAAACATATATTTACTGTCTGCAGAGAAGAATATCACCGCAAACAGATTTGCCGTATTAAATGCATGATTGTCTGCATTCACTATATTATTATATCACAGGCAAATAAGCATTGGAATAGTATATCTGCTTTTTTGCCGTAAATTTTTACTCTCAATAAGTGAAAATATTTATGCAAAGTTACTTTATGAAGCTGACTATATTATCAAGTATCCTTGATGCAGTTTCGTCCTTGCTGAGAAGCGGAAGCTCAGTCTCGGAATCTGCCGTTATCATAGTTACGATGTTCGTATCACCGGAAAATCCGGCACCGTTCTGCTTAAGGTTATTGGCGCAGATCATGTCAATGTTCTTCTTTTTAAGCTTCGCTCTTGAATTTTCGAGCATGTTTTCGGTTTCCATCGAAAAACCGCAGATGAACTGCCCTTCTTTTCTGTGCTCACCGAGATAACCAAGAATATCCTGTGTGCGTTCAAGCGGAATGCTCATGTCATCGTCTTTTTTCTTGATCTTCTGGTCACTGACAAAAGCCGGTCTGTAATCCGCCACCGCTGCTGACTTGATGATTATATCGCAGTCTTCGTAATTGTCACGTACTGCTTCAAACATATCTTTAGCAGAAACAACATCGATCACTTTTACAAACGGCGGAACTTCGGCAGTAGCAGGTCCTTTTACAAGAATGACCTCTGCTCCCCTGAGCATGGCCTGTCTTGCGATTGCAAAACCCATCTTGCCGCTGGAATGATTGGAAATGTATCTTACGGGATCAAGAGCTTCCTGTGTAGGTCCGGCAGTTACGAGTATCTTTTTACCCTTAAGATCCTTTTCACAGGCTATCTCTCTAATCACATAGTCAACCAGAACTTTTTCGGAAGGAAGCTTGCCCTTTCCGCTGTCGCGGCATGCAAGGAAACCACTGTCAGGTTCAATGAAGTGATAGCCGAATCTCTTAAGCTTTTCCATGTTGTCCTGATTTATTGCATTTTCGTACATGGCTGTATTCATTGCCGGTGCTATATATACAGGAGCCTTCGTTGCCATAATGGTTGTGGAAAGCATATCGTCAGCTATGCCGGAAGCTATCTTTCCGATTATATTTGCCGTTGCCGGAGCAATGAGAAAAATATCTGCCTTTTTCGCAAGTGACACATGAGCTACATGAAACTGAAAGTTTCTGTCGAATGTATCAACAAGGCACTTGTTGTTTGTAATGGTCTCGAAAGCAATAGGGTTTATAAAGTTCACAGCATTCTGAGTCATGATAACATGAACATCACAGTGTAGCTTTACAAGCATACTTGCAATATTTGCAGCCTTGTACGCTGCGATAGACCCTGTAACACCTATTACCGCACATTTTCCTGTAAGCATAATTCCATCTCCTTTAACAGTAACCTGCTTATTGAAAACACTGATCATACCGGACAGTGTACCGGTCTGCGGATCAGTAATACAACAAGTGCAGGGCATACGCATACCCTGCACAGAATCCTGGTTCTATTTAAGTTCTGCCATCTGTTCAGTAAGCAAACCGTGTTTTTCATAATGGTGTACGCTCTTTATACCATTATTTTCATCAACGAAGACCACTGTCGGTTTGTGTTTCTTCGCCTCATCCGGAGTCATTGATATGTATGTCATGATTATTACAAGATCTCCCGGTTCAACACATCTTGCTGCGGCACCGTTAAGGCACACAACTCCTGAACCCGGATCACCTGCGATAACATATGTTTCAAGTCTGTTTCCGTTGTTTATATCAACTATCTGGACCTGTTCGTATTCAAGAATACCTGCAGCCTCCATAAGATCAGAGTCTATAGTGACACTTCCTACGTAATTGAGTTCTGCCTGTGTTACCACTGCACGGTGTATTTTGCTCTTGAGCATTTTTAATTCCATTTAGTAATTATTCCCCTTCGTAGAAATAGTTATCAATGAGTCTTGTCTTTCCGATATATACAGCCATAGCAACAAGAGCGCTGTCTTTAAACTCTGTGATCTGCTGCATAGTATCAAGTGAAACTATTTTAATGTAATCGATCTTTGCGAGAGGTTCAGCGTTTACAATGTCAGTCATCTGTGAAATGATGTCAGCACTGTTTCTTACACCTGACTTTATAAGCTCTTCAGCCTTTCGTACAGCCTTTGAAAGAACAAGAGCGGCCTTGCGTTCTTCAGCATTAAGATATGTATTTCTTGAACTCTTTGCAAGTCCGTCATCTTCTCTTACTATCGGGCAGCCGATGATCTCGATGTCCATGTTGAGGTCAGTTACCATTCTCTTGATAACTGCGAGCTGCTGAGCGTCCTTCTTGCCAAAATATGCTCTGTCAGGCTTTACAATATTGAAAAGCTTTGTTACAACTGTGCATACGCCTCTGAAATGAACAGGTCTTGTAAGACCGCAGAGTTCTTCTGTAAGAAGATGCATGTCAACGAATGACTGGAAGTTGTCAGTGTACATCTCTTCCGGTTCAGGTGCGAAAATAAGATCAGCACCGGCTTCAAGGCACTTAGCCTTGTCACGTTCGAGGTCTCTCGGATATGTTGCAAGGTCTTCAGTCGGACCGAACTGCATAGGGTTAAGGAAAATACTTACCACTACTCTGTCGTTACCCTTGTCAGCTGCCTTTATAAGGCTCTGGTGTCCTTCATGAAGATATCCCATTGTCGGAACGAAACCAACAGTAAGACCTTCTTTTCTCCACTGTTTAACAGTTTCTCTTACTTCCTTTATTGTTTTTACAACGATCACTTTGAAAACCTCTTTCTGTTTTAAATATTATCGATTTCCTGCAGTTTTTCTGCAAGCTTTTCATAATCTGTTGTATCCTCAGTCCTGAATGAATGAGCCTTGTCCGGAAACTCACCCGACTGCATTTCAGAAATATATGCTGCAAATGCTGCTTTCATATCAGCACCTACATCAGCAAACTTCTTCGCAAACTTCGGTGTAAAATCAGGAAACATTCCGAGCATGTCCTGGTAAACGAGCACCTGTCCGTCGCATCCTGCACCGGCACCGATACCGATGGTCGGAACAGAAAGCCTTTTGGTGATATATTCTGCAAGCTTCGCAGGTACACATTCAAGAGTTACCATGCTGGCACCGGCCTTTTCAACTGCAAGTGCATCTTTTATAAGTTTAAGGGCCGCAGCTTCATCCTTCCCCTGAAGTTTGAATCCGCCGAACATATTGACCGACTGAGGAGTCATGCCGAGATGAGCAACTACAGGTATAGAAGCTTCTGTAATGGCTTTTATCTGCGGGCAGACAGACTCTCCGCCTTCAAGCTTTACAGCATTGGCACGGCCTTCCTTCATGAGTCTGCCGGCATTCATTACAGCATCATAAACCGATGCCTGATATGACATGAACGGCATGTCGGCAACTATAAATGCATTTTTAGCACCTCTTGCGACTGCTGCAGTATGATGGATCATATCCTCCATAGTAACTGAAATTGTGTCTTCGTAACCGAGAATAGTCATTCCAAGTGAATCGCCTATAAGGATCGAATTGATCCCGGCTTCATCCATAAGCTTTGCAGTGGAATAGTCATATGCTGTGAGCATGGAGATCTTAACGCCGTTTTTCTTCTGCTCCTTAAGTGTAGCGATAGTATTTTTCATTTTATTAAAGTCTCCTTACCATTTAATAAAGTAAATGAATAATAATTTTTCGTTTACTTATGAGTGATCCCTTAAAGGGAACTGCTGTAATGCACAACTTTAAGTATAGCACAGCACAGCAAAAAAGTCAAAGAAACCTGTTACCGGTTATCAATTTTTTCAGGATACATATCGTGGTGCAGAAGTCTGTGGAACGCAAACTTTTCCCACTTTGTGCCCGGCCTTCCGTAATTGCAGTAAGGGTCGATGGATATGCCTCCGCGCGGAGTAAATTTTCCCCATACTTCAATGTATTTCGGATTCATGAGTTTAATAAGATCCTTCATGATGATGTTCACGCAGTCCTCGTGGAAATCGCCGTGATTTCTGAAACTGAAAAGATAAAGCTTAAGCGACTTGCTCTCGACCATTTTCTTATCAGGAATATATGATATGTATATCGCAGCAAAGTCCGGCTGTCCTGTTATAGGACAAAGACTTGTGAATTCCGGACAGTTGAATTTTACAAAATAATCATTGCCCTGATGCTTGTTTTCAAATGTTTCAAGTATCTGCGGTGCATAGTTGTCAGGATATTTTACTTTCTGGTTTCCAAGCAGTGAAACACTGCCCATTTCCTTTTTTGTTCTCATCTGATAGCCCCTTTACTTTAACGCCGGATCAGCGATTCCGTTTTCTTCAAAAGCCTTCTGTCTGTCAATACACGTACCGCATTTACCGCACGGTTTGTCACTTCCGGCGTAGCAGCTCCAGGTAAGTTCATACGGAACGCCGAGTTCAAGACCTTTTTTCACAACATCAGCCTTGGTAAGCGAAACAAACGGAGCTTCAACTGTAAGTTCATTACCGCTTCCGAGATATATTGCCCTGCCCATTGCCTCGTTGAAATCAGTACTGCAGTCAGGGTAGGCATTGCCGGCAGCATCGTCGCTGTGAACGCCGTAGTAGATAATACTGCAGTTCTTTGAAAGAGCGATGCTCGCTGCTGAAGAAAGGAAAAGACCGTTTCTGAAAGGAACGTATGTAGAAACCGGACTTCCGTTCGTTTCCTTAAGCTGTTCCTCATAGCTTCCCTCCGGTATCTCGTTTTCCGAGCCTTCAAGAAGTGAACAGTCGCTGTATGAAAATATCTTTCCGAGATCAAGAGTTATGAGCTCCACACCGTAATACTTTGCGATGTTCTGAGCTGCCTCGATCTCCTTTTTATGCTTCTGTCCGTAAAAAACAGATAAAGCCGTAACATTTTCGCTTCCGTATTTCTTAACGGCCATTGCAAGACAGGTTGAACTGTCAAGCCCGCCGCTGAATAAAACAAGTGCTCTCATTAGGTATCACCTCTGAAGAAATAATCTGTTCTGCAAAGCAGCATCTGTCTCGAATCTTCCGCGAAGCGTGCTTGTTACAGTTTTTGAATTGGTTTTCTGGATACCGCGGGCAGTCATGCAGCTGTGGCATCCTTCAATGAGAACTGCTACATCCTCGGAACCTGTTATTTTCTGAACTATCTCAGCAATGTCGGAACCTATTCTTTCCTGAAGCTGAAGTCTCTTGCCGACCATGTCAGCAATTCTTGCAAGCTTGCTTATTCCGATGACCCTGCCCTTAGGCATGTAGGCTATCGCTACTTTCATGTCATACATAAGAGCCATGTGATGCTCGCAGTAGCTGAAAATATCAATGTCCTTAACGATGACCATGTCACTGTTTCCTTCTTCCTTTTCAGCGGAAAAAGTCTTGTTGAACATTTCGGCGATCTCGTCGTTGGTATAATTCATTCCCTCGAACACTTTTTCGTACATTCTCGCCACTCGTTCCGGTGTATCGATAAGTCCTTCCCTGTCCGGATCATCACCCAGAGCTTCAAGTATTCCGCGGATGTGGTATTTTATTGCTTCTGTATCTATTGCCAACTTATTCTCACACTCCTCTTTTTGACGGATCCCAGATTATCTTATGCAGCTGAAGCTGAAGATTAACGTCGTTGAAATTGTTTTCCTTTATAAAATCAACTATCCTGTCCGGTGAGATCTTACCGTAAACCGGACTGATGTAAACATTGGTCCTGCTTCTGAGTTCGAATTTTTCTATAACCTGCTTCATCTTTTCCAGATCAGTCTCATCACAGACAACGAACTTAACCGTATCGTTAAGATCAGCATGACGGTAATTCATCATGTACATATTTTTTTCCATTCCGCTGCCCGGAAGCTTGTAATCTATCGTAAATGAAGGTCTGTTTTCAATGTCGAAGAACTGCGACACCGGAACACTTCCGTTTGTTTCAATCTCAACGCGGATGTTCTTTACCTGTGCTAATGCCTCGATCAGTGTACGTATACCCTCCTGGATAAGCGGTTCGCCGCCTGTAAGAGTAACGTTTTTCACACCGGTTTTCTTGATGTAGCTTACGATCTGCTTCTCATCAAGGATCTCATGAGGCTTAAGCATGGTGTTTGCCCATTTTGTATCACAGTATGTGCAGTCAAGATTGCATCCGCAGAAACGGATGAATACTGCGAGCTGTCCGGCACGCCTTCCCTCACCGTTTATGCTTACGAATTTTTCTGCAATATTATATAACATCTGACCACCTCACTGACTGTATGTAGCGCAATTGTTCGGGGTTTCATACACACTGACTTCCTTTACGCGAAAACCGTGTCCGGAAAGTCTGTTAAAAAGATATTCCGCAAGATTTTCAGCAGTTGGTCTGAAGTCAAGTGTAATGATCCTGAAATTATTATCCTTAAGCATATTAAAAAGAGCCTCAGGGAGAGAATCCTTCTCAATAATCAGAGCGTGATCAAGTTCTTCGGCTTCTGATTTCAGAACATGCTTGAAGTGGCTGAAATCAACCAGCATACCGCGTTCCTGACCGCTCTCAACAAGTTTGTCTGAATATATTTCGGCAACCACTCTCCATCGGTGACCGTGTATGTTGCTGCATTTTCCTTCGTATCCGCTCAGAAAATGAGCACTGTCAAACGCTGCTTCTGTTTTTAACGTGTACAAAAACAACACTCCTTGTCTGTTTTATCTGTTCACATATATTATCCGTACTGTTATTAGATGTATCTGTCCGCGGTAAGTCCATAAAACAGGCGGACACTGAATGTCCGCCTGTTCCTAACTATAGCATTGTGACATAGTATCACAATTTGTAGTCCTGGTTTTGTTTATAGACAGGATGGCACTGGCGAACTGTCTTAAGTGCATTGTTTCATGCACTTCTTTTTATTTCAATAGTAAGTATATCACGTATTTACTGCATTGTCAACGCTGATGAGAAAGATTGGTTTAGTGAATAATTATTCATTGTTTATTCATGCCGGATTTATAATATGTCACTAATGATCACGACAAATCCGCATAAACTGACGAGGAATATATGCCTGTAAACAGTATTCATATATGTCTGCCGCTCATAATACGTCAGCTCTGAGAAAATTCAACATTACATAACAGCTACGGACTTTTTCTTTTTATTTCTGCAGGCTGCGATAACATTAACGATAATAAATTCGGTAATAAGTGCGGCAGAGCCAAAGATGATCCTGAACCTGAAGGTATCTGCATCTGACATAAACATAGTTAACGCCCGCATCATAAATGCAAGGTGAATACAAAGCCACGGAAGGCTCTGGAATAAAAATGATTTTCTTCTCTTTTCACACTGTACCATATCCATAAGCATAAGCCCATTAAGAACTCCTGCAGTACCGCAGACACCTCTGATAAGTTCGCCGTTTTTGATTCCACCCGTGAGTACAGCGATTATTGTAAGTATGAGCCAGATCAGTGTCACCAGACTGCCAACCGCTGCATTCTGGCTTCGCTTATATGGATTTTTGTTATTTTCCGAAAAACTAAATGACAGACTTACCATCATCACTGGCATACCGGTGAGATAGACGTACTGCACTGGCAGAAGTCCTGTTTCAGCTGTTTTTTTTTGAAACAAAATGCAAGCGAAGTAATAAACAAAAAAAGGAACAAAGAACATCAGTAACTTGCAGGTCTTCATGGTTTTATTCATTTTTTCAATGGACTCAAATAGTTTCTCTTCAGAACTCTGATCTTTCTCCGATAGAATTTCAAGAAAATGTCTGCAGTCATCACATTCCCCTAAATGCTCTTCCAGCAGCTTGCGTGAATCATCAGAGCATATTTCATCAGCATACAAAGTCATAAGATCCTTTGCAACGTCACAGCTAATCTTATTCATATATCCGCACTCCCTTCAACAGTTTTCTTTAAAATTTCCTTTGCACGGAAAAATGTGACCCTCGCCCAATTTTCCGTTCGCCCCATGACCTCACCTATCTCACGGAAGGACAGGTCACCGGTGACCCGAAGATAAATTACTTTCTGCATCTTTTCCGGAAGAGTGTTTATTTTTCCGATAACTTCTGAAAGCTCCTCACGGTCTATCACCTGCTGTTCAACGTCCGAAACATCTGTTATCGTCCAGTTGATATCTTCCGTTGGTATCTCCTTGCTCTGCTTAAAATAGTTCTGGTAAAGCAGATGCTTTGCTATCTGACAGAGCCAGACTGAGATCTTACAGTTTCCGTTGTAGCGATCGATCGATTTTATAGCCTGCAGAAATGTTTCTTCGGTAATATCCTCTGCCAGAACCGGATCCCTGCACTGGTGGAGAACAAAGCAGTAAACCAGTTTTGCGTTCTCCTTATAAAGCCTGTCCATCTTCAGGTCACCTCCCTTCTTCTGCTTATATATCCATTTAACTGTTGTTTCGTTACAGATTTTAAAAAAATTTTTTTGTAACCAGAACAGGCTGTGCAACGATCAGTCACACAGCCTGTTTTTGATAATTGCTTAACACCCGACCAGAAAACCTCCCGGTCAGCCTGCAATCTCCAGTGTACCGTTATTCTTCAAACAAATTCTCCTGTAAATAAAAATTTTATAATGGTCTCAACGGCTGTCTGAAAAGCCGGTAAAACCTATTAGTATGATTATAACGCAGATTTTATAATGTTGTCAATAGTGATAAAATGGTAAATTCAAAATCATCTTACTTTAAATCCGTACTCACTTTCTTCAACCGGAAGGGTCTTAGCATCCATGTTTTCGATATGCACGAAAGTTCCGCGTTCGATAGCCATTATAACTGCATCTATCTGTTCTTCAGTGCCCTGTATTTCCATGCTCACGCTTCCGTCCCATTCGTTGTGTACCCAGCCGGTACAGCCGAAATGTTCAGCGGCGTTGCGGGCACGATAGCGGAAACCAACGCCCTGTACGCTGCCGTAAAAGACAATATGTCTGCGTATCAATATAATTCACCTGTCTTTAAAAATATCCGCCCCGATGTATCGGAGCGTCTTAAGATTTACGTTATAAATTATATCATCAGGATCAGAAAAATGCAAGAAAATGAAGTTTTACCAGCCATGTCACCGCTCAAAAAATGCGGAACAGGAGCACATTTAATAATTCCTGTTCCGCTGGTATATACGATAAATTATATTCTATAAGCCGATATGCAGGGGGCAGTAATTTACGTTTATGCAAATAATTTTATTATAGTAAACGTAAAATCTGCCTGCATTCACTATAATAATTTGATCAGTCACCGACTATTTCAAGTTCATCAGGTTCAACGTGGCATTTTAAGAAAAGAACTTTGACACCGGCTGCCTTTGCGTCTTCGAATGCCTTACTGAATTCAGGATCAGTAGCGGTGTTTGTTTTTACTTCGGAAACTCCATCCATCTGAATGACAAATGCTATTGCTGCATTGATACCGCTCTCTGCTGCTTTTGCAAGCTCACGAAGATGCTTCGCTCCGCGTTCGGTGGGAGCATCCGGAAAATATCCGGTACCGTCAATTTCCAGAGTGCAGCCCTTTACTTCCATGAGGTAACGCTCTTTTCCGTGTTCCATATAGAAATCTATTCTCGACTCACCGTATGTGTATTCCGGAACGACCTTATCGTAATCCTGCTTTCCGAGCCATTCCTTAACTACATGGTTCGGTGCCTGACTGTCGATATTGAAAAGCACTCCGTTTTCCTTTCTGACCGCAACAAGATCGTATCTGGTCTTTCGTCCCGGCGTTCCCGGTTCAGTAAGCCACACCTCACATCCCGGTATCAGAAGTTCACGGCATCTGCCTGTATTTTTAACATGTACGGTCTCTTTAGTGCCGTTTACCTCGACTTCTGCAATAAACCGGTTCGGTCGCTTCAGAAATACTGCACGGGTGATGTTCTGGTATTTCAAAGTCTCGTCTCCCTTCTTTGTATCTTTATCATTACCAGAACCATTATACCATAAAACTCATCCGGATACTACGGCTCGTCATCACTTCTTCCGCCTTCATACTCGGTCAGCTGATCTAATATCTCATCATACAGTGCCGGTACGTCTTTTTCAAATTCAAATTCATCAAGATCAATCGTATATTTCTCAAGATTGAACCTTACATGACATCCTGATGAATCCGTTTTTTCGTAAGAAACCAGAACACCGTCTTTAAGAGCAACATGATAATTTTCAGTTACTTTACCGTTTTCTGTAGTGCATGACCAGTAATACTCGCAAAGCTCGTCAGCAGGTAACTGGATATGAAGAAAATTATTAACTTTTGAATGAACGTTCATCATAAGACTGTTCTCAATATCTCTGCATATATAATAATACTGAGTTCCAAGTCTTGTCAGGTTTAAATTAGCAGAATTATAGCCGTATGCAAACTTTAAATAAGGTTCTCCGGTTTCATTATCGATCATCCTGTACACTGTATCGTTTTCGCCGTTGACAACCATTTCCATGGAAACATCTTTTTCATCGAATATTCCTTCACCGGTCATGTACATTAAATCTCGTCCGTCATGATCAATACTCAGTTTACCACTCAGAGAACAATCAGCGTAACTGCTTTTTAATTCATAGGTGTAATGTGCATCAAGATTTGAAAAACTCATTTTTCCTTCGGAGATTTTTTCAGCAAGCTTTGATTCTTCTGTCTGAACAAAATACTTTTCAAAAATCATATGAAGGTCATTCTGAATCTCATTTTCATCAGCAAGCCTGTAATAATATGGATAATCATATATATAACCATTTTCCGATATTGAAACAGAATTCCAAACCGATTCAGAACTGTTTATATCAATTTCATAGTGACGAACAAATTCTCCTTTATCTTTATTGGTACAAACAGCAGCATCATATTCATCACTGCTGCATTTTTCCCATTTCAGTGAAGAAAGATCGTTTACCAGCCCTTCAGCATCAGAAACAGTATAGCTCCTGTGAATGGAATCATAATAAAATGTGCCAACCATAGGCGCTCCACCTTTGCCTTCCGAGCTTAGCACATAGGCTCCATCAAAAGCACCGGAAAATACTTCTCTTATATCTGGATCAGTCTCTGTTTCAGAGTCATCGCTCTCAGTAATTTGTTCAGTTATAAAAACCGTTTCCGCAGTTGTTTCGACAGTAGTTCCTGTACTGAAATTATCCGGATCAGTACCGACAGATGGCAAATGATTTTTTAAACTAACTGCAGCTGTACACACTATAAGAAATGATGCCGCTGCGGCTGCTATCCTTATCCATACGTTTTTTCGCGAAGGTTTTACAACACTTATTTTTTCTTCATTTTCGCATGTGATATCACTTTCCGAACTCAGCATCTTCTTCATACGTTCGCGGAATTCGTCGTTACATTTTATCTTCTGCATAAAATCACTGTATTCATTAAGTTTCATAAGCATATCCCTCCTTTTCAAGTTCTATCTTCAGCTTCGCTCTGCCGCGGCGTAAAAGCGAACCGACTGTATTTTCATTCTTTCCGAGAACGGAAGCTATCTCCTTTATGCTGTAGCCTTCAAAATAGTGAAGGTAAATCACCAGAGAGTATTTCTCCGGAAGCTTTTCGATCCGTTCCCTTATTTCGTTGTCCTTCTCAGAAAATTCGCAGCTAAGTGTATTTTCAAGTGCCTCATCTATATGAGATGTTTTGCTTATTCGTGCACTTTTCCTGTAATTCTTGCAGTGGTTCACTGACGCTCTGATAAGCCACGCCTTCATATGTTCATCACTCTGAAAATCCTGCGGCGATGAATGAAGTTTCAGAAATATCTCCTGTGTGATATCTTCCGCTTCATGAAAGTTTCCGGCAAATACATATGCCGTTCTTAAAACCATGTCGCCGTATTTTTCAAAAGCATACAAAGCTGTATTTTCACTCATCCGCTCTCCTCCTTTCATCAACATTTAACTTTACCGATAAAGTATGGTGATCATTTCACCGTAAATATGCATACCGGAAAGCCGTATCGTTCCGGCTTTCACAGTAAATACAATTCACATTTAAGTTTTTGTGCATTACTTTAAAAATTTTTTCCGCACACAGTCAAATACGGATAATCGCCATTTGAAGACGGTTATCCGTATTGTTAATTATAGTGAACGTAAAATTCTTTTTTTGCGTTCACTATAATTTATAATTCTCTGTATATCTTCAGGTGATGTCAGAGCATTCACCGTAAAAATTATTGATCAATGTCACTGCTTCATCAAACGGATCAGATGTCATATCGATCCAGTGCATGTCTTTTCTTTTCCGGAACCAGGTCATCTGCTCCTTGGCGAGATGACGTATCTCCATGAAAAGTTTTTCGTAGAATGCTTCGAAGCTTTCAAATTCATTTCTTAAATACATAAGAATGTAGCGGTATTCAAGACCGAGACCGTAAAGAAATTCGTCAGTTGCTCCGTTCTCACGCAGTTTCACGATCTCGTCTATCATGTTCTGCTCCTCAAGACGCATGTCGAGACGCTTTTTTATACGTTCATAGAGCACTTCACGAGGCCAGTTCGTTCCGATGACCAGGGTTTCATACCTTGGTAAATTTACCGGTTCCTCAGTATTTCCGAGATACACGCGTTCGACCGCACGTTCAATACGTCTCTTGTTGCAGAGATCCAGCCTGCCAAGCACTTCCGGATTTTTTTCCTTTAAGATCGAAATAAGTTCTTCCAGCGGTTTTGCCGCAATTTCATTTCGAAGTTTCGGATCAATCTGCTTGCCTGTCAGATTATAGCCATCCACAACTGAATTTACGTAAAGTCCGGTGCCTCCGACCATAAACGCCTTTACTCCGCGTGAATGGATGTCATCTATGGCACTGTACGCAAGTCTCTGGAAATCCATAACTGAAAAGAAATCATTCGGAGCTGCAACATCGAGAAGATAGTGCGGCACACCTTTGGTTTCCTCCGGTGTCACCTTGCCCGAACCGATATCAAGACCTTTGAACACCTGTCTTGAATCGGCTGAAACTATTTCCGCATTATATTTTAAAGCAAGATCAATTCCCAGTCCGCTCTTTCCGGATGCTGTCGGTCCTGCTATGACTACAAGTTTATTCATTATCATTTCTCCGTTTTTTCTAAGGAAACACTGATTAAACCGGAAATCCGGCTTCGCCCCGGAGTCCCACGCTGATTTATGAATAAATCAGCATTTCCCTGATACTGTTATCTGTGAAGTTACTATACTATTTTAACATCAGTAAACTCTTTCGTCAACAGAAAAAGAATACTTCATTCTGTCCGGGAAAGCAGAAAAAACGCAGCCGGCAGATTGTCGGCTGCGTTTTCTGTTAAAATGCTTCTTATAAACCTTCCTTAGCTTCCCATATAAGTTCCTCAAGCGTCTGGTACAGTTTTTCCGGCTCAACCGGCTTTGAAAGATGAGCATTCATACCAGCCTGCATCGATCTCTGAACATCTTCGTCAAATGCATTGGCGGTCATCGCTACTATAGGAACTATACGTGCATCAGGACGGTCAAGTGCGCGAATCTTTGAAGTTGCCTCCAGTCCGTCCATCTCCGGCATTCTTACATCCATAAGAACAGCATCATAGTGTCCCGGTTCACTTGATGAAAATTTCTTCAGTGCTACAGCTCCGGTCTCAGCGTAGTCAGTCTCCGCTCCCTTTACCTTAAGTATTTCATTCATTATCTCGGCGTTGATAAATACATCTTCTGCCAGAAGTATACGGCAGCCTTTGAGGTCTGCACGCGGCTTTGCCTCAGATTCATCTCCTGCCTGCGCTCCGTCTGAACGTGAACAGTTATTGAACGTGATTATTACAGTAAACTCAGTACCTTCGCCCTTGCGCGATTTTACGGTAATGGTACCGTTCATTACGTCAATAATATTTTTGGCGATCGCCATTCCAAGACCGGTACTGCCGAATTTATTGTTCCGGTCGCTGTCCTCCTGCGAGAATGTATCAAAAACCTTAGGAATAAAGGACTCATCCATTCCGATACCCGTATCACTGATAACAAATTTTATCGATGATCTCTCCCTGTAAACTGAAACACAGTCAACAGTCAGTTTCACCCTGCCGGGAGCATCGGTAAACTTTATGGCATTGCTCAGAATATTGATAAGAACCTGCTTGAGTTTCATGTCATCACCGATGTAGTGCTCAGCAACGCTGTTCTTTATCCTGCAGTGATATTTAAGCCCCTTATCCTCGCACTGGGACATTACAATAGTATTTATCTGTTCAAGAATACCGTGAAGTGAGAAAACTTCTTTCTTTAAAACCATTCGTCCGGACTCGATACGGCTCATGTCAAGTATGTCGTTTATAAGTCCCAGCAGATGGCTTGCGCTCTCTCCTATCCTCTTAAGATAGTCCCTTGTTTCCTCATCAAGATTCTCATTTCGCAGTGCAAGTCTGTCAAGTCCGATTATTGCATTCATCGGTGTTCGTATTTCATGGCTCATACTTGAAAGAAAAGCGGTTTTGGCATTGTTCGCATTTTCGGCTGCTTCCAGCGCTTCAATAAGAGCCTGATTCCTCATCATGGTATTTCTGAAATCCTCGTCGATATTGGAAAGCCCGAGACATACAGCATGAACCATACCGTCCTCGATCTCATCAGCCTGATGAGCGCTTGCGATCTTGATCCTTTCATAGTAGTCCATACCTTTTCTGTGAACCAGATAACTGTATGTAATGACCGGATTTTCAGCAAGTCCTTTTCTTATGTTATCCACTGAAATAAATTCAAGAAATCCTTCCCTGTTGCCCTCATCTATGGAATGTTCAGCGTACCAGGTGAAGCGCTCATAAAACGGAAAATGGATCCATTCCGGTGTCTGCTCATCATCAAGCGGATCAGCACGGTAGCATACACCGTCATTATTATCCAGATCAACATGATAAACGCTTCTGTAGTCGCAGGCAAGTGCTGTTATCATCCTGTCCCGTTCTATCCTTCGTGCCTGTTCCGCCTTAACTTCCTTAACAAGCTTTTTGTTTTCATGCTCCACCTTTTCCTTCATCTCGGTAATATCGGACATAAAAACATAACAGATACCGCCGTAAGCCAGTGTTTCCGTGAAATGGCCGTGACCGTCCACATAGCGGATAGTTCCGTCCTTTCTTCTTATACGGTATTCCGCATAACCGATTTTTTCCTCACTTGCATCCATCTGCTCGTTCAGTGAAGCTGAAAGTTCATCGTAATCTTCAGGCAGTACCATTCCGCGGAAAGTATAACCTGTCAGTTCCCTGAATTCAGAAAGTGTCTCACATCCAAAAATACTGCACACCGATTTATTGGCGTAAAGAAGTTCCTCATCTCCTCCGCATCTGTAGATAAAGAATCCGCCCGGCATATGTCTTCCGATATCTTCAACTATGTGAATAGTATGTTCGTTTAACTCAAAATGTTTTCCAAACAACATTACATCCCACCTTACCCGATATGTTTTCAACTTATTATAAAAAGCGGGAGCAACTGTATAAAATTGTTCCCGTTAAATTCGTGTTATATATTACGCAGTCTGGCAAACTGTGTTTTTGCTTCTGTCATAAGTGATGAATAATCCGTATCTGTTTTTGCACGCAGAAGTTCCGTGATCCTGCATACAGGGTCAGATATAGGAGTCAGAGACAGATTGGTAAGCATTCCTTTCAGTGTATGTGCAGTTTCAAACGCTGCATCATAGTCTTTTTCATTTATCTGTTCTTCAAGCTGTGAAAGCTTCATGTCATCAAGTGCTTTTCCCACAAGTAAAAGATAGAAATCCTCATTGTTCATACATCTGACAAGTGCTTCGTCAACATCTGCACCGAACTCTCTTAAATCAGCAATAGTAAGCATGGTTACCCCTCCATGTATTCTTCAGTGATAAGTTCTTCAAATTCTTCAGGTGTAAGAGGTTTTGAAAAAAAATAACCCTGGATTATGTCGCATCCGACTTTTCTTAAAAGTTCCATCTGATCTTTTGTCTCAACGCCTTCAGCAATGACCGGTACCTCAAGAAGTCTTGCAATGTCTATCATGATGCTGACAAGTTTGCAGTCCTTCTTGCTTTCGCAGATGTTTCTTATAAACTCCATGTCAAGCTTAAGGGCATCTATCGGAAGCGAAGTAAGCATATTCAGCGAAGAGTATCCGCTTCCGAAATCGTCCATCTCGATCTTGAATCCCTGACCGCGAAGGCCGATAACTGTATTGATTATCTGAAGAAGGTTTTCAGTATATGCCGACTCGGTTATCTCAAGAAGCAGCTTGTCATTTTCCAGTCCGTTGCTGCTTGTAATGTCGGTCAGTATCTTGCCGAGTTTCGGATTGAAAATATCTATTCTTGAAACATTAACGGAAACAGGAACATAATAGCCGTATTTGTCTTTCCATTTTTTTATCTGAGCCGCAGCTTCACTCCATACATAATGGTCAAGCTTGTGTATAAGTCCGTTGCTTTCGAAAAGTGATATGTAATCTTTCGGGTAAACAACGCCGAATTCAGGATGATACCATCTTGTAAGCGCCTCGGCACTTGTAAGTCTCGGCTTGTTTCCTATTACATTGTATTTCGGCTGGTAAAGCACTTTGAACTGTTTTTCTGCAAGTGCCTTGTCCATGTCATTGATAAGATGTTCGGAATGAAGTTCCTTACTGTGAAGTTCCGCATTGTAAAAATTAAAGCAGGTCGTATAGCTGTCTCTGAGCTTACGGCATGCAAGAAAAGCACGGTCAAACCTCCGTTCCATTGAAAGTTCGCTTCCGTCATCAGAATAAATACCCATTCTGACGCTTATCTTTCGGCCTTCAAGATTACGGTTTATGACTGCGACATAGTTCGGAAGCTTCTTTTTCAAATTTGAAATGTGAGGAATATACATGAGAAACGTATCACTATTGCTTCGACAGGCAAGTCCGCCGTTCTGTTTTACTATCCTGTGTATGGTATCTCCGATTTTTTTCAGAACTAAATCACCGTATTCACGGCCGTAAAGCTCATTTACCATATGGAATCTGTTTATGTCGATCACCAGTGCATCCATAGGCATTCTTTCGTTCTGAAGGTCGAGTCTTTTTCCGTACTGGAAGAAAAACTCCCTGTTAAAAAGTCCGGTCAGTTCATCTCGTTCGGTCTCGTGGATTATTACGCTGTCTTCTGCAAGTTCAATCGAATGCATGACTCTTGCTCTTACAACATCAGGTGCCTCATACGGCTTGGAAATAAAGTCGCTCGCTCCAAGCTGAAGGCTTTCAACTTCCGCACATTTTTCCGATGTAAGCATTATTACCGGAATACGTCTCAGTTCCGGATCTGCACGGATTATCTTAAGAAGACTGTATCCGTCCAGCTCCGGCATGTGGAGATCGAGGATAACAAGAGACAGCTTCTGTTTTTCTTTATTTATAACATCAAGTGCAAGAGCGCCGTTTTCTGCATAAAGAATATGGTACTGATCACTGAGCATAGCGCCGAGCATTTCACGTTCGATCATTTCATCGTCAACTATAAGAATAGTACGATAAAGCCCCTTTTTGCGTTCAAGCAATTCCTGCATAATAATCCCTCCCGAAAAACTATATATAAATTATACATCAAGGGCAAACAAATTTCAATAGAAAATTATAAGAAATGTCAAATTTTTAAAATAGAATATAACGGAACCCCTTCATGCCATCCTGTCAAAAAAGTAAAACCGCAAGATTTGACTTGCTATTGTTTAAACATCAAAGATATAATTTACGTGTATTGTATATTTTGATATACAATAAAAAATTATGTACGATAAATAGTTCCACTTTATCTAAAGGAGTGTAAGAAATGCATAAAAAAATTATTGCCGGGGTAATGAGTACCCTTATTTGTGCA
>CADAPI010000001.1 GCA_902789705.1 uncultured Ruminococcus sp. | reverse complement strand
AACAAGATTTACCCAGAGTGAAGCAACAGTAGGTTCATTCCACTGTGAAGTATTCTTTTCGTAGAAGAAGTCATTTGCGTAGCTGTAGTCCGTCATGAACTTATGAACCGATTTCTTTATTCCTTCTCTTGCAAACTCGTCAGCTGCTTTCGGATCGTAGTTGTGTGAATCCATGTTTGAGAAGGTGTAGTGACTGCTGTACCATCCCATTGCGTTGCAGCCGAGTACGCCCTTCGGGTCGTCGAGTCCCATTGCGATGTATCCTGTCATAGGGACAGCCGGACCAAGTTCTTTTCCGCTTCTGTGTTCATAGGAAGAAGCGGCGCATGAGAGGACGTTAAGTGAAAGCACTGCCATGAGTGCAATGTAGATAACGTCGGATACTTTGCGGCGTATAATGAATTTTATGAATGCTGTTCCGGCAAGAGCTATCAGTGCTATGTAGTTGTTTGTCTTGATAAGGACTGAAAATGCCATGAAAAACACTGACAGACCGGCGTAGAGATATTTCTTCTTATTTTCAGTTTCAAAATATTTTATTTCAAAAAAGAGAGCCCAGAGTACATTTGCAATGCCCGGTATAACGGCATAAACGAATGTGGTGTAAAGGAGAGGCTGAAGCGAAAGCATCATGGTCAGCGCGGACATTATCTGGATGCGTTTGCTCTTGAAGAGTTTTCCCATGATGAGGATGAGAGCGATGTATGCTGCTGCAAGATAGAAAACGTTGATGATCTGGGAGCAGATTATTGTATCGGCGTTCTTCGCAAAAAGCCTGAACTGGATCTCGTAGAAAAGCACCATTCCAAGCTGATACGGACAGTTGCTGAAGTAGCGGTCATCCATGAATGAGAAATCATCGTGAGCCGCGAGCCAGCCTGCGTGAGAAACGAGGTACTGGTCAGCCTGCTGTGAAGCCTGTGATGAAATTACCCAGGTAAGTCCGCAGATAATTGTCACTGCTGCAAGCAGCCCTGTATAAAGATGAACAGGAGCCTTTTCAAGTTTCGGCATCACCGCGCGTATGATAAGAAGCGCTGCTGTCATGTAGATGCCGTTGAAAATGAAGTTGTCGTGGTGGTAGCTTATGCCCTCAAACATTTCCTTTGTGCTGGTAAGCACCATCGTATGCATGAAGCTCTCGACAAAGAGAAAACCAAGTATCACGACCATCAGTCCGCAGATGATATTCCGTATATATTCCTCTGACTTCTGTATGTCAAATTTAAATTTCATTTTATCTCTCCTGATACTGTTTTTTACGTACATTATCTATTTTATCATAAAAATCAGCCGCACACAAGTTGTGCGGCCGATTTTTTACCTATAGGTCGTAAATGGAACACTTTTACGTTCCTGATTTTGTTGCATCAAGGTGCTTCTTCACCCATGCCGGCTGAAGAATGCTATGAAAAAAGACCTGTTAAAAAACAGCAATCATCAGAGTTGACGTAATCCTACTATTGGTGTATAATAATGAAATTAAGTAAAATATTTTTTTGAAAAAAGTGTAACATTTCATGTGTAAAAAGCATCATTATAATCAGAGGGCATTATTTTGCCTTTGAAAATGTAATGAAAAATATTCCGATATTTATCGGAAGGGAAAAGAAGAAAGGAAAAATATTATGAAAAACAATTATTTAAAAAAAGTCATGGCAGGTATTATGGCAGTGACGATGATGTCGTCTTTGGCGTTTCCGGCAGTTTATGCTGAGGAGCCGGCAGATGTTCAGACATCCGGACAGAGTGAAGATGATATTTATGATGAAAATCCGGATATTTACATGGTAGCGACTGAAGTTTTTAAAGAGCTCGATCCTGAAGGAAAAGGCGGGGATCCGAAGAAATACGGTGAGTTTGCTTCCGGCTCACTGAGTCCGATGACAGTAGACAGCGGCATTTATATTAACGGTAAACTCCAGACGTGTTCTCTGCGCAAAGATCTTGCATATTATGAGATAAAAACCTATGAGGGCAAGGAACTTCCTGTCGATGAACTGAACGCAAAATTTGAAAAGCTTAAAATCGAAAACATTAAAATTGAAAACAGAGACGGGGAGTATGTGCTTTTAAGGAGCGGAAAATCCGATTCAAAGGCTGTGGAACTGATATCAAAGTGTCCGGCTGTCAGCGGAATAAATAAGATATGGTATTACATTAAAAGCGGCTGGAAAATGGATCACGTAACAGCGGAACAGGCAAACTGGAAAATGCCGGCAGAGCTGAGAACGGATCCGGACAAGGTTGTCAGCTGGTGCAGTGAATTTGCTCCTGTTGAGGATCATGTTTTTTATTATCTCAACGGCGAAAAAGAAAATCCTTTGGTACTTGTAAATTTCAGTGAACCGTTTAAACCGGGAACAGAATTAACTGAAAAACAGTTTGAGTTCGTTAGCTGGATCAGAGACACACTGGATGAAGTTGAACCGGACGGCACAGATGAGATAGTAAAAAAATGCAGGGTTCCTGTGTACAGATCAGGTTTTCCGTGTTACAGTGACGGAAAACTTCTGCTTGCCTGCGATGAGGTGCTTGAGGTAAGGACGGATGAAGGTGAAAAATTCCTCAGGTTTGCCGGAGATACGAAAAAGATAGAGAAGGTAAAGGAAGCTCCGAAGGACGAAGATATCACAGGTGAATGTTACTATTACGTTGAAGGCGAAGATCCGTATGTTGTTTTTAAAAATCATGGAGAAATAAAGACTCTTGAAGGTGTTGAGATCGAACCGGTACTTTATCTGGATGTTGCTGCAGGAACGATCAATTATATTTCTAACGATGAAGTGTTTTGTGATTTTTCTGACGGCAACATGCAGCTTACTTACGGAATGACGGATCTTCGTACGATACTTTACAAAAACTATTATATTGTTCTGACACGAGTAAAAAGAAGTGAGATCAGCAGCAATGATGATTATCTGGTAAAGGCTGGGATGAGTCCGGCCAATGGTGGTTTGAGTCATATCGAAGCAAAAGGAAATGTGGCCGGCGGTTACTGTGTTGATCTTACCGATCTTTCATATCTTTCACTTGCACTTTTAGGTGATCTGGAACTTACGGATGAACAGAAAGAACAGGGTGACGTTGATAACGACGGAGTGCTGACAATAGCAGATCTCGCAAAGCTCAGGCAGTTCCTGTCCAGAAAGATAGAAACGCTTAGCAATTAAAATGTAGTCTTCACCCGTGCCGGCCGAAGATTGCTATAGATAAACGAGCTGCCTTTTCGAGGCAGCTTGTTTTATAACTGCGCCGCAGGCGCATCCTTTTAAAGGGCGCAAACGCCGTATTTACGCGGTGACACGCTTCGTGTCACCGATGTGACGAAGCAATTCTTTACTGTTTATCAGTTCTGTATTATTCTTAAATCAGCCGGAAGGCAATAACAGAAAGGATACAGAATGAATTATGAAAAAGGACGGAAGAAAATTACTTATCGCAGGACTTATTATGATGGCGGCATTTGTCATCTGGACTATGCTTATACAGACCGTGGATGTCCGGCCTGCGGGTCAGAACGGAACAGATATCGGATTTGCTGCGATGAATCTCGCATTTCACAGAATGACGGGAGTGCATATGAGCATCTATACTATAACAGACTGGCTTGGACTGGTTCCAATCGCAGTGTGTATGGTGTTCGGTGTGATGGGACTTATCCAGCTTGTAAAAAGGAAAAATCTCTTTAAAGTAGACGGCGACATCCTTCTTCTTGGCGTATACTATATACTTGTGATCGCAGGATATCTTATATTTGAGATGATACCGTTAAATTACCGGCCGGTGCTGATCGAAGGACGTATGGAAGCCTCTTATCCGTCATCCACCACGCTTCTTGTGGTCAGTGTGATGCCGACACTTGCATTTGAAGTTCGCCGCAGGATGAAAAATACCGCTTTGAGATGCGCTCTGTACGTATTTACAGTCGTTTTTACAGCTTTTATGGTGATCGGACGAACGGTATCCGGAGTGCACTGGCTGACAGATATTATTGGTGCGCTGCTGCTTAGTGCCGGGTTATATCTGATCTATCACGGTACTGTGAACATGATGGAGGAAAAATGAATGGATTTCAGCGAAAAATTACAGAACCTAAGGAAACAGCATGGCTTAACGCAGGAGGAACTTGCCGCGAAGTTGTTTGTATCCAGAACGGCGATTTCCAAATGGGAATCCGGCAGGGGATATCCGAACATTGATTCATTAAAGGAGATATCAAAATTCTTCTCGGTTTCGGTAGATGAACTGCTGTCGTCAGATGAGCTTATAAATGCTGCTCAGGATGAGAACCGCAAAAATATCAGCGACCTGCTTGATATGCTTGCAGGATGTGCTGATATGATGTGCTTGCTGCTGATACTGCTGCCTCTTTATCCCGAAAAAGTAAGCGACAGCTTTTCAGCAGTAAGTCTGTTTGAATATGCACAGGAGTCGTTTACCCTAGCATGTATCTGTTTTGCTTTATTCGTTCTGCTGATAGCAATCGGTGTGACAAAGCTTATATTTAACCGCAGACATGCCGAAAAGGGAAGAAACACTCTGACAGTCGTTTCATTTGTTTTAAGCATTGTTGCGGTACTGTTTCTCACAGCCGCAAGACTGCCCTATGCGGTCACGGTGATGTTTCTGCTTTTTATAGTAAAAGGCGTTCTGGTATATATGATGCCGAAAAAGTAGTCTTCACCCGTTCCGGCCGAAGACTGCTATCGAAAAAACGAGCTGCCTTTCGGGGCAGCTCGTTTTATGACTGCGCCGCAGGCGTAGCCGTTATGATCCTGAGATATAAGAAAAGTATTGAAATAAAACAGTTAAACCTTTATAATAAAAATAACGAAAACAATTGCAGAGGGAGAAGGCAGATGGAGATACTTGTGGTGAAAGCGGATCCGGAGACGGATTTTGCTGCGTGCTGCGGCAGATATGTAAAATACATTTCGGAAGAGCGGCGTGAGAGAGTGGAAAGAATGCGTTCGGAGCGGGACAGGATAACATCCGTTCTGGCGGAACTTACCGTAAGGCTTCAGATCATTCGTCATACCGGAATGAAAAATGAAGATATCCGTTTCGACTACGGCGAACACGGCAAGCCGTTTCTTCACGGAAGAGAAGACTTCCAGTTTTCGTTCTCCCATGCCGGTGGATATGTGGCATTTGTCTGTGGATGCAGATCTGTAGGCGTGGATATCGAACGCACCGACCGTGAAAAAGAAAACATTGCCCGTAAGCATTTTACGAAAAATGAATACGAGGCTATCTATACACGCAAAGAAAAAACGTTTGCGGAGATATGGACAGCCAAGGAAGCCTACGTGAAATATCTCGGCACCGGACTTTCAAAAGGCCTTAACACCTTCGACGTTCTCGATGATTCTACCGGATGCAGATTCGTTTCGTTTGACATTCCCGGCGGATACACCGCCACCGTTTGCCTCGACACGGATGATGAAGTAACGTGCCGTGTGATCACGGCGGATGAAGTATTTGAACAGTACAACTAAAAACACCTCAGTGTCAGCATTAAACTGGCACTGAGGTGTTTTGATTTACGTTTGGCGTTTGAGGATTAATCCATAGCCTTCTTTATAGCATTCATGAGTTCATCATATGTTTCGTAAGCAGGAAGATCAGGGTTTTCTGCCTTGATGCTGTCAGGGCTCTTGAAGAGGAAACCAGCCTTGCTTGCTCTGATCATGCCGAGGTCGTTGTGGCTGTCGCCGCTTGCGATAGTCTCAAAGCCGATGGACTGTAAAGCCTTTACAGTTGTGAACTTTGAATTTTCAACTCTCATTTTGAAACCTGTGATCTCGCCGCTTTCTGCTACTTCAAGAGTGTTGCAGAAAATAGTAGGGTAACCGAGCTTCTTCATGAGCGGGCCGGCAAACTGTGAGAATGTATCACTGATGATGATGACCTGTGTGAATGAACGGAGTTCGTCGAGGAATTCCTTTGCGCCCGGCATCGGATCGATCTTTGCGATAGTTTCCTGGATCTCCTTAAGGCCGAGTCCGTGTTCCCTGAGGATGCCGATCCTGTATTTCATAAGCTTGTCGTAGTCAGGCTCCTCACGGGTTGTGATCTTAAGCTCCGGAATACCTGATGCTTCAGCAAAAGCGATCCAGATCTCAGGAACGAGTACGCCTTCAAGGTCGAGACAAGTAATGTACATAGACATGATAAAAACTCCTTTAAGTAATTGATATTTTATGATCTGCGGATGCGCCGCAGTTGCCTATGTAATTATATCACACGGAAAAGAAATAATCAATTTTTTATTGATATATAAAATTCGCTATGTTATAATATATATGTAGAATTATGTAAGGTTAGGGTAATGTGTGCATTAAGCTGAAAATATAAAGATAAAACAGAGGCGCTGTACTGACAGCGGTTTACACATAACTGGAGATTTTACAAGGGAGGATGTGGTGCGTATAATGAACTACAGATTTATGATAGACACAGCAATAGACGTAATAAGGAAACGATACGACAAACGGCATAACCCACTTCCCGGAGATACAGTATGCGTAATATGCGCGGGAAACGGCAATGTTTACACAGCATGCAATGAGTATGTGGTAAAGGAAGATATTTCTGAAAATGTCCACGCCGAGATAAATGCCCTGAAAAAGATGCAGTCAGAAGGGCTTACCAAGGTGAAGGCAGTCACTGTTTTTAACTCATGCAGCATTACACCTATCCTTCCGTGCAACGGATGCATCTCATATATTCTCGGAATGAACCCGGAAAATTCACACGCTCTTGTAGTAACTCCGAACGGCAACATCCCTATAACAGAGGTCGGAAGATATGCCGCAGGTCCTGACTGTTCACAGACACGAATGTCAGGCGGATACTACAGCGTCTATACCGCTGTTCCTGAAACCAACAGAGGCGCATCACTCTATACTGCTCCTCCGGTAAGTCAGATGAGCAGAATGAGCGGACCGGATGCAGGTTACAGACCCGGAGCCCTGAGAATGCAGTCTGCACAGGGAATTGTGTCGTATTCCCGTCAGTCAGCGGCTGCTTACGGAAACCGGACTGCAGGTCCTGTTTCAATGCGTCCCCCTGTACGCCCTAACCAGAACGGAGTCAACAATCTGCTGAAGAATAAACTCAACACACTATTTGAGGAAGACGATGCAGAGGAGTAATAATTAATGAGCAGATCAGGATCGAAGTCCGCTGAAAAAAAGAAGAGCCGGCGCTCAGTTTCAGCACTCAATTTTTTTCTTTTGCTTCAGCTGATCCTTATGTTTATTCTTTCAATGGGAATAACACAGATAATCAGCACAAGCGCTGCACGCAGTTCTGATGACTACATGGTCACCATTGCTGATGAACGCAGCAGGATAATAAGAAATTACGTGGAAAGTGCGGAAAACATCCTCAGTGCCTACAGTCATGCCGGCGAGATACATAAGGTCCTGGAAAACCCCGATGATAAGGCGGCAGCCGAAGCTGCACAGAAGTATACTGAGGAGTTTTCGGACGACGTAGTAAATCTTGAAGGTATATACGTCAGCACCTGTGATACAAAAGTTCTTGCCCATACAAACCGTTCCACCGTTGGAGTTACCACAAGGACCGGCGATTATCTGAAGGAACTTCAGCTGGCACTTAAGGAATCAGGAAGCAGTGTTTACAACACCGGAATACTCACCTCTCCTGCGACGCAGAGACAGGTCGTTTCCATGTACAAGTCAGTCTATAACGACGGTGATGATCCGGCAGGTCTTGTCGGACTCGGAGTTTACACGGACGGTCTGGCCAGACAGCTTGATTCCATCAGTGAACATGACATGAAAGGCGCTTTTTACACTTTGCTTGATCTTAATGATATGAAATATATCTTTCATGAAGATAAAGATAAGATCAGCACCGAAGCGGCGACCTATGAGCTTTCACGTATAAGCGAAGTCCTGAAGTCAAGCGGCAGGGACAGCAGCGGCAAGTTCAGCTACACCATGAACGGACAGAAGTACATTTCAGTTTACTCATACATGAGTGACCTTAACTGGCTGTTTATGATAGATGCAACTGAGGCGGGTGTCTACAAACTTTCCGGCAGTATGCGCGGATACATGATAGTTTTCAGTATTTTCTGTTTCATACTCATCGTTCTTTTCAACGTTATCAACAAGAAACGTGAAGATACGGCAAAGAGCCTTGACACGGTCGTTGAAAAGCATGAAAAAACAAGAGAGTCACTTACCAATGCGGTATACAACGACTTCCTTACGGAGCTCAGAAACCGTATTTCGTTTTCAAGTGACTTTGAAGCAGGCAAGGTGAATCCTGCGGAAGGCGAGGCGTATTACTTCGCACTTTTCAATATAAAGGATTTCAGCAGCGTGAACATTGCCTACGGCGAGGAAGCGGGCGACATGATCCTTATAACTACCGCCAAGCTTATACACAGTTTCTTCCCGGACGCAGATGTTTACCGTACAGGATCAGATGAGTTCCTGGTGGCAAAGAAGCTGAAAAAGGACCTTGCAGGTCAGAGTGAATTCTTAAACAACATAAATATTGCGCTTTTAAGCCTTTCAAAGCCTTTTGAAATAGGGGATGAAAAGATAACCGTTCCTTTTGAAGTGGCAGTGGCTTCAAAGAGCAAAAATGTAAACATATCAGTTCTTCCGACACTCAAGAATATTATGCGGAGCAGCACGAAGGGCGCAGTTTCAGTAACTGACCTTGACGTTGAAATACATGACGATTCACAGTGAGCATTACGGAAACAAAGAAGCGGCGGATATTTCGTTTTGAGAAATATCCGCCGCTTTTATTAAATGGAGGGTTTAGACGTTTTTGCTTTTGTTTTTCTGCTTCTTGTTGGCTTTTTTCTTTTCCTTTGCCATGGCGAAGCTTTCAGCCTTTGCTGACTCATCAATCTCAGTTTTTCTTTCAGGCTTTGTTTCTGTTTTTTCAGTATCCGCCGGTTCAGACTTTACGGCTGGTTCAGGTGCCGGTTTTTTATCTGTTTCTGCGATCTCTGAGTAGTCACTGTCATCTGTAGCTTTCGCTTTTCCGACAATAACGGTTTCATCTTTCGGCTTTTCAACGAGATCAACTGTTTCCCAGCGTTCCTCGTATTCCGGTGTTTCCACTGTGATTTTTCCGTTTTCATCAACACTGTAGTGAGGAGATCTCAGACGAAGTTCAAATTCATCATGTGTCAGAGGCCTGTCGAACAGAAATCCCTGAACAACTGAACACGAAGCTTTTTTAAGGAAATCAAGCTGCACCGTGTTTTCAATTCCCTCACAGATAACCGTTCTGTCCAGATCGTTTATCATCTGAATGACATTTTCAAGCATTTTTTCCTGATGAATATCATCGGAGTTGGTCTTTGCAAGGAAGGACTTGTCGATCTTGACTACGTCAACGTTGATGTCCTTGAGCATCGACAGTGATGAATATCCGGTTCCGAAGTCATCGATCGATGTGCGTATCTTTGCACGGTTCATCTTATCGACGAAGATGATAAGCGCTTCGTAATCGGTGTATCCTGATGATTCTGTAAGTTCCACCTCGAGAAGATCAGGATCAACGCCGTATTTTTTCATTATTGCAAGAACTGAATCAGCAAAGTTAGGATTTGCAAGATTTATTTTTGAGAAGTTGGATGAGATCGTTACAGGCTTTATACCCTTGATCTCCCATTCACATATGTTCTGGCATACGGTCTCAAACACGAAGAAATCAATGTCAGTTATAAGTCCTTCGTTTTCAAGGACAGGAACAAATTCAGCAGGAGAGATCACGTTTCCGTCCTTTATCCAGCGGATAAGTGCTTCCGCGCCGCAGAGTTCATTGGTTGAAATGTTTACTTTCGGCTGGTAGTACACCTGGAATTCGCCTTCGCTCATTGCTCGGCGGAAGTCGGTGATTATACGGTTGTTTTCCACCATTGAATCCAGCATCGATTTTTCAAACCGGATTATGAAGTTGTTGTTTGAAAGACGTGCGTTCTTGAGTGCGACTGATGTGTAGTTGATAGAATCCTGAACGCTGTCATTTTTGTCGATTTCATAAATGCCGCTTCGGATCGAGATCTGTATAAGGTCGCTTACGCCGTATGATCTAAGATTGATCCATGTCTCGGAAAGCTTTTCTATGAGGTCGTCTTCGTGGCCTTTCTTTACAAGAAGGATGAAGTTGTCGCTTCCGGTACGTGCACAGTATTCTCCCGGTTCAAGATGACCGGAGATTATTCCGGCATACTGGATGAGAAGAATGTCACCAAGGCTTGTGCCTATTTTTGAATTTATGAATTTGAAGTTTCTTATGTTGAGCTGTATTACTGAATAATCTGAAAGAACGCCTTTGCGTCTGAGGCTTTCACCTTTTTCAACCAGACTGTCGTAGTTCATTATTCCTGTGAGCAGATCCTTTTTGGCGAATGAAGACCAGAAGGTGAAAAGGAAAGCTGCACATATACCGAAAAATGCAGCGACCAGAAGAATTATCTGGATCCTCAGAATACCGAATTCGCGGTATATTTTATCTGTCTTCGTGTCAACTCCGACTATGCCGACTACTTTGCCCTGGGAATTCATTACAGGAGCATAGGCACTGATGTAGGATCCCCATTTGTCTGAGGATGTTTTTTTGTCGCAGCAGATCTCACCGCGGAATGCCGGTTCGATGTCTTCGGTCATAGGATATTTTTCACCGTAGAGAGCGCGGTTCTCTTCGGACGGGTCTGCGTCAACGACAAATACCAGTTCATCGCCCTGCATTTTCATAGTATAAATGTAGTCTACCGAACTTGATTTTTCATATTTTGAAAGAACGCCCAGCAGCTCGTCGTATTCAGGATCGCCTGCCGATGTTATCTTTTCAAATTTGTCGCCGTACTCCCGGTTAAGTTCGTCGGAAACAACTGCGATAAGGTCCATGGCTGAGGCTTTCCTCTTGTCGAAAATACCGCTGCTGATAGTTTTGTATATAAAGAAGCCGAGTACACTGAAGCACAGTGCGGCTGCTATGAGTATTATAACTGTAGATTTGCTCGTAAGATAAGTGCGCTTATCTTTGCGCCTGACAGATGCCATATTTTTCACATCCCCGTTTGTAAACTTTACGGAAACAATGATCCGTAATTTTCTGACCCTGATCTGAAAGCTGTTACCCCAGCCTTGTATATTAATTATATCACGGTTTAGTGAAAAAGTAAATAACCGATTAATATAATTCGTAAAATATGTGAAAAATTCAGATGTAAACCTTTGCGATATTTAACAAAAAAGCCGCTCTGTCAGTTATTTATCTGAAAGAGCGGCTTTTTTGAATCATCACTAAAAAACAATAACTACGCAGTTATCAAACTGCGTAGTTATTTGTGTTTCTGGAGCTGGTGACGGGATTCGAACCTGCGACCTGCTCATTACGAATGAGCTGCACTACCGACTGTGCTACACCAGCGAATAAAAAATCACAATTGATATTGTACCATAAAGAGCTGTAATCGTCAAGCGGTTTTGACACAATTAATAAAATTACAAAAAAAAAATTATTTTTTGGTTTTTGAAATTGTATTTTAAAAAGATGTATGATATAATTATGAATATACGTTTTTATGACGGGGATTCTGTGCCCTGACGTAGATGAGAAGTATGAGAGACAATACTCTTTAATAAAAATTCAAAAGCAAAATGAAAGGAAGAAAATCATGGCTAGAAGAAGAAGTTTCGGCTCTGTTTTTTTAGGTTTTATCAGGGGACTGATTTCATTTATTCTGTTCCTTGTTCTCGTCGTTTCCGTAGGAGCTAACCTTGTTTTCCGCAATAAGGACAGCGCACCAAGGATCGATTTTCTTGATTATCATATGACTTTTTTCATAAATCGTTCTACCGATGCAAAGAATATCGCAGAGAATTCGCTCTGTTTCATTGATCACACTGCAAAGCCGGTGGAAAACACCTATGTTCTCTGTTCAACAGGAGAAGAAGGAAAGAGGATATTAAGCCTTGAATCCATCACACAGAATGATAACGGTTCACTTTCCTACAACCTCAGATCAGACCTCATGGCATCACTTGATACAGTTTACTCAGTTCCTGCTTCAAAGATCTACGGAACAGTTTACAACAAGGATGACCTCATCGGTGAGATACTTGCGTTTTCTACAGAATTCAAGGGTGTAATCGCACTTATGGTGCTCCCTGCATTCCTTCTTATAATCCTTTCTATCGCAACTATCAGAGCGAAGAAGCTCAGATACGATGACGATCTTCTCGAAGCTGAACTTTTCATCGAGGAAAAGAGAAAGCAGAAGAGAAACGAAGAAAAGAGAGCTGAAGAACACAGAAAGCTCATGGCTGAAAAGGCAGCAGCTGAAGCTGAAAGCGCAATGGCAGCAAGAGCAAGAGTTGAAGCTGCAGTACGCGAAGCAGAAGCAGCAGAAAATGCAGTTTCTGAAGCACCTGTTTCAGATCCTGATCCGGCACCGTTCAGCTTTGAGGAATACAAGAGAAAAGCTGACGCTGAGTTCAATGCAGCATCACAGATACCTGCTCCTGTTCAGGAAGCCGTACCTGTACCGGCAGCTCCTGCACCAGCACCAGCACCGGCACCTGCTCCGGCAGCACCGGAACCGGTAAAGGAAACGGCTCCTGTTCACGAAACTCACAGCGTTCCGGTATCCGGAAATGTAAACAAGTACGAATTTGCAGAATTTACTGCAGAACCTGAAAAGAAGGAAGAACCTGAAGTTCCTGCGGCTCCTGAAAAGGAAGAGGTAAAAGAAGATATTCCGGCATTCCAGGAAGTTCCGCTCAGTGTAAGGCCATCTTACCGCTACGAGCAGATGATCGAAAACCTTACTGCGGCAGCTTCTGAAATAAAGCATAATGCAGAACCTGAATCTGAACCTGCACCGGCTCCGGCGCCTGTAAGAAAATCAGCTCCTGCACCGGCAAAGGCTCCGGCTAAAAAGAAACCGGCTAAGCCTGCAAAGAAGATCAATGCAGACTCGATCGACGATCTCATCAAGATCCTCGAGGAAGAAAAGAAGAAACTTGATTAAAGCAAATGATGCTGTGAAGCTATCGCGAATGTATGACTTCACAGCATTTTTCATATGGAAAGGAATTTGTATATGGATTTAAAAGAGCTCAGAGACCAGATCGACATTCTCGACGGTGAAATGCTCGAAATGTTCCAGAAAAGAATGGAACTCTGCCTTCAGGTAGCGGAATACAAGAAAAAGAACAACGTAAACGTTCTTCAGACCGGCAGGGAAAAGGAAGTTATCGACGGTATCAAGAAAAAGGCTGATCCGAGATTCGAGGACAGTGCGGCAGTTCTTTTCTCGAATATAATGGACATCAGCAAAAGCTATCAGCAGTGCGAGATAAACAAGGGCGTTACTTTCGTTGACCACATCGATTTCAGCGCACCGCTCGACTGTAAGGTCGGCTGCTACGGCGTAAAGGGTTCGAACTCCGAAGAGGCTACAAAGTGGATCTTCGGAAACCGTAAAAAGATCGAGTTCTACCGTGAGTTTGAAGATGTTTTCAGAGCCGTTCAGGACGGAACCATCGATTTTGGCATTATACCGGTACAGAATTCAAGCACCGGTTCCATTTCTGCGGTTTATGACCTTATGAGAAAATATAAGGTGTACATAAACAGAATGGTAAGGATAACAATAAGACACTGTCTGGCTTCAGCAAATGCTGAGTCTGTAAGTGACATTGAAGCTGTTTACTCACATCCGCAGGCACTTATGCAGTGCTCGGAGTTCATTCGTAAAAACGATCTGAAGACCGTACATTACGCAAGTACAGCCACAGCAGCAAAGCTCGTTGCAAAGAACGAAAAGAAGCTTGCGGCTATCTGCTCGGAAAAATGTGCACGTCTTTACAATCTGAAAATACTCGAAAAGAATATTTCCGATGAGGAATCCAACTTCACAAGATTTGTCTGCATTGCACGCGATCCTATGGTGGAGCAGGATGCCAACAGGGTATCGGTCGTTATGTCCCTTTCCGATGACGAGGGCTCACTTTACAGAATGCTTACAAAGTTCCGTGTTGCCGGACTCAATCTTTTAAGGATCGAAAGCCGTCCGCGCCATCAGGGCAACTTTGATGTTGTTTTCTATCTCGATTTTGAAGGCAGCGTTGATGACGAACGTGTAAACGCTCTTCTTGTATCACTTCAGAACGAGCTCAAGGATTTCAGATTCCTCGGCAACTACAGCGAAGATATTGAATAACAGTTCTTTTTACGGAAACGCTGATCTGAGTGCAAATCCGTGAAAACGGGTTTGCGGTGAACAGATCAGTGCTTCATTAACGGGCGCCTGTCAGAGCTTTCTTTCAGGCAGAAATGGAGAAACCTATGTTTTATTGCTGCGCAGTAACAGAACAGGGCGTTAAAGAGAGAAACGAGGATGCAGTCCTCATAGATAATATAGTCCTGACAGAAGGAACAGTGGAGACTGAAGTCAACAAACCGTTTATTGCTGCCGTCTGCGACGGCGTTTCCGGTGAAAAATCCGGCGACATCGCTTCAAAGATGTGCCTTGCGGAACTTGCAAAGCAGGCGTACAGCAGCCAGGTGAACCTTACAAACGAAATAAGCAAGATACACAAGCAGCTTCAGCGCTACGGCACGCTGCACAAGAACTCATCGAACATGCAGACTACCATATGCGGAATTGCAGTGGATGAAGAACAGAAACTGTGCTGCATGAACGTCGGGGATTCAAGGCTTTACCGTTTCAGGGACTCAAAGCTCAAACAGATATCCAAGGACCAGTCCCTTGTGGAAATGCTTTACGAACAGGGAAAGATAGGATACGAGGAAAAGCGCAACCATGTTCACAGGAACATTATCATGCCGGTGCTCGGAAACACCACGGCACAGCCGAACATTGACGTGAACGCCATCAGGGAGCCTCTTGAACACGGCGATGTATTTCTCATCTGTTCGGACGGACTTTCAGACTATATAGTAAAGTCCGAGATCGAGGAAGTGCTTTCAATGCCGATGCCGATGATGAAACGTCTCGAGGAGATGGTAAAACGTTCCCTCAACAAGGGATGCCGTGACAACATTTCCGTTGTTGCTGTAACATACATGCCGTAATTACGGAATGATATGAATTGAAACTGTTATCCGGCAGTACGGAAACCACGTGAATGCGTAGTTTCCGTACTGCTTTTCGTTTTATAAGCGCCGTTCGGAAAGCAGGTGCTGACACGTAAAAAAACTGATTGAAAATTCGTCCGGTTTATGATATAATTAACTTGATTATGTATGCATATTTGAAATTACAGTTATTGACAGTGAGGTAATACGTTTGAGAATACTCGGAATTGACCCGGGCTACGCGATAGTCGGATTCGGAGTCCTTGATTATGATAAAGTAAAGTTTACGCCCGTGGAATACGGCGCTATATTTACCGAAGCGCATACGGACTTCAACGGAAGACTGAAGAACATTTTTACCGACATGCAGTACATTATCGAAAGGTACAAACCGGACTGTATGGCAGTCGAAAAGCTTTACTTCACTACCAACCAGAAAACAGCCATCGATGTCGCCCAGGCACGCGGAGTGATAAATCTTGCGGCGGCGCTTGCGGATGTTCCTGTTTTCGAGTACACGCCGCTTCAGGTAAAGCAGAGTGTGGTAGGCTACGGTAAGGCTGAAAAGAAACAGGTCATGAAAATGGTAAAGCGTATTCTTAAGCTTGCGGAAGTTCCGAAGCCGGATGATACTGCCGATGCGATAGCCATCGCCATATGCCACGGACACTGTTCCGGCGGATCAGAAATGAGGAAAAAATATGATATATAGTGTAAGAGGAAAACTTGTACTCAGAGAAACAGAGCTTGCTGTAGTTGAATGCGGTGGTGTGGGATATGCCTGCAGAACAACGCTCCAGACTCTTGCCGCACTGGGCGAAAAAGGTTCGGAGGTCATGCTCTACACTTACCTTCACGTAAGGGAGGACTGCATGGAACTGTTCGGATTTGCCACGAAGCAGGAACTTAACTGCTTCAAGATGCTCATCTCCGTTTCAGGTGTAGGTCCGAAGGCTGCTCTTTCCATCCTTTCCGATGTGAATTCCGAGCAGTTTGCACTTCTCGTTGCTTCAGAGGACAGCAAAACTCTTACGAAGACCAAGGGCATCGGTGCCAAGACGGCACAGAGGATCGTTCTTGAACTGAAGGACAAGATAGTCAAGGAAAACAATATAGATTTTTCAGCCGCATCAGGCGGACCGGCTGTTCCGGTATCGGACGGATCAGCAGTCTCCGAGGCATTTTCAGCTCTGCTCGTTCTCGGATATACACAGTCTGAGATCGCTCCGGTGCTTGCAGGACTTGACCAGTCTCTTCCGTCTGCCGAACTTATCAGGCAGGCGCTTAAGATCATGGCACAGAGAATGAGCATGTAAGGGGGAAACGCTTTGATCGAAACAAGTGAAAAGGTCTTTGAAACCGACGACCGTGTGGTAACGCCGGAAGTCACAAATGATGACAGCGACATTGAGGTTTCCCTCAGACCTAAATGTCTTGCCGAGTACATCGGACAGGACAAGGCGAAGGAAAACCTTGCAGTTTACATAGAAGCAGCAAAAAGAAGAGGCGAGGCTCTTGACCACGTTCTTCTCTACGGCCCTCCGGGACTCGGTAAAACCACCCTTTCAGGCATTATCGCTCACGAAATGGGTTCAAATCTCAGAATAACATCCGGTCCGGCAATTGAAAAGCCGGGGGATCTGGCCGCACTGCTTACCAATCTTTCGGAAAACGACGTTCTCTTTATCGACGAGATACACCGCCTTTCCAAGTCAATTGAAGAAGTTCTCTATCCGGCGCTTGAAGACAATGTGCTGGACATTATGATAGGAAAAGGACCGTCTGCACGTTCCATACGTATAGACCTTCCGAAATTCACTCTTGTAGGTGCCACCACAAGGGCGGGTCAGCTCACTTCGCCGCTTCGTGACCGATTCGGCGTAATACTCAGACTCGAACTCTACACGAAGGAACAGCTCTGCGACATCATACGCAGAAGCAGCATGATCCTCGGAATACAGTGCGATCCTGACGGAGCCGCCGAAATAGCTGGAAGAGCACGCGGTACGCCGCGTATAGCGAACCGACTTTTAAAGCGTGTGCGCGATTTCGCCGATGTAATAGGAAACGGTGTAATCACGAAGGATCTTGCCTCCATAGCCCTCGACCGTCTTGAAATAGATCCGATCGGGCTCGACAGCATCGACAAGAGAATGCTTACCATGATAATAAAAGGCTACAACGGCGGTCCGGTGGGACTGGATACGCTTGCCTCGGCCATCGGTGAGGAGGCGGTCACACTGGAGGATATGTGCGAACCGTTCCTTATGCAGCTCGGATTTCTCGCGAGGACCCCGAGGGGAAGATGCGCCACGAAGCTTGCCTACGAGCATCTGGGATTTGCGTCCCCGGATGACGGAGAAAACGGTAAACAGCTGTCATTCTGATGAAAGGATGAGTGTCTGCAATGGACAGATTATTTACTCCTGACGGTATAGTCGGAACGGCTATAACCGAAATAACATGTGAAATGGTCATGAATACCGGAAGAGCTCTTGTGCTCGCCCTGTCACGCAAACTTCAGCACAGGGTGACGGTCTTTGTCGGCATGGACACACGTCTGTCCTCCGGCATACTTGAAAGTGCTCTTGTCGCCGGTATCTGTTCAGCAGGGGCTGATGTTGTGAGACTCGGTGTCATACCTTCGGCTGCGGTAGCCCATCTTACCAGATCAAGCAAGGCAGATGCCGGTGTAATGGTAACTGCGGCGCACAGAAGCTACGAGATAAACGGTCTCAAAATCTTCTCCGGAGCAGGATACAAAATATCCGAGGACGTTGAAGATGAACTTGAAAATACGGTCTGCCGTCATCCTGAAATAATTCCTCTCGTATCACACGAGAGAGTCGGAAAGGCAATTGCCTACAAGAATGCCGAGTGGGATTACATCCGGCATCTTCTGAAAACAGGACGGTACGACTTTACAGGTATAAGGGCAGTTATTGACTGTGCCAACGGATGCGCCTCCTCCACTGCCGAAAAGCTTTTTTCAGCACTGGGTGTAAAGTGCATCATGATAAACGACAAACCTGACGGAATGAACATAAACAGCCGCTGCGGAGTCCTTAACACCGCGGCAATGGCAAAGATGATAGTCGAAAGACGCGCCGACATAGGTCTTGTGTTCGACGGCGACGTCGGAAAATGCCTTGCCCTTGACGAAAAGGGAGAAGTAATTGACGGCGACCAGATAATGGCTGTTCTTTCGCGCCACTACAAGAATGAAAACAAGCTGAAAGACGACACGGTGGTCATTACCGATACATCGAATTTCGGTTTCAGACACTTTGCGGAAACAAATGAAATAGAAGTCATAACTTCACGTCCGGGCGAACGCTGCATAAATGAAAAACTTCTTGACGGCGGCTACACCCTAGGCGGTGAACAGAACGGCAAGGTGCTCTTTCCGGATCTTTCCACGACGGCAGACGGGCTTATTACAGCCATGGAACTGCTCGACGCACTGAAAAAGTCCGGGAAGACAATGTCCGAGCTTACTTCCGTAATGGAGAAATATCCGCAGGTGCTTATAAATGTAGGCATACTTCCGGAGTACAAGGAACTCTGGAAAAACAATCACAACATAACCGATCTCATTGAAAGAAGGCAGTACGGCCTCGGTGATGACGGACGCATATTTGTCCGTGAAGCCGGAGACGAGCCAGTTATCAGGGTCATGGTCGAAGGAAAAAGCTTCGACAAGATAAACCGCTACGCCAATGAGATCTCAGACATGATAAAGGAAGAGACCGGAACAATGCCGGTACTTAAGAAATCAACTGACCGGAGGACTGGATTTGAGAATAGCAGATAAATGGGAACAGTATAAAATACTTGATACATCATCGGAGGAAAAGCTTGAGGACTGGAACGGCGTAAAGCTCATAAGACCTGATCCGCAGATAATCTGGAAAACTCCGAAGAACGAGTCGCTCTGGAAAAGTGCAGACGGTCACTATCACCGTTCATCCAGCGGCGGCGGAAGCTGGGATTACAAAAACAGCAAACCAAAGGATTCCTGGACGATGTCCTACGGAAACCTTAAGTTCAAGATAAAGCCGACCGGTTTCAAGCATACGGGACTTTTCCCGGAACAGGCTGTAAACTGGGATTTCATGCGTAACAAGATACGTGAATGCGGCAGGGAAGTGAACGTGCTCAATCTTTTCGCCTACACAGGCGGTGCAACACTTGCGTGTGCCGAGGCGGGAGCTTCCGTGTGCCATGTTGACGCGTCAAAGGGAATGGTAGCCTGGGCACGCGAGAATGCAGCGCTTTCCGGACTCGAGGACAGACCGGTAAGATGGATAGTTGATGACTGTGAAAAATTTGTAAAGCGCGAAATAAGACGCGGAAAGAAATATGACGGCATAGTAATGGATCCGCCTTCATACGGCAGAGGTGCCGGCGGCGAGATCTGGAAACTTGAGGACAGCATCTACGATCTCGTGGAGCTCTGTTCGCAGGTGCTTGCCGATGAACCGCTGTTTTTCCTTTTAAACAGCTACACCACAGGACTTTCACCTGCTGTTATGGCATACATTCTTGACAGCATTCTGGTAAAGAAATTCGGCGGAAAGGTAACCTCTGACGAGATAGGTCTTCCGGTAAATACAAGCAATATGGCCCTTCCGTGCGGTTCCACCGCCATCTGGCAGAAGCAGGGGTAATGACCTTGGCATCAGAAAAGATGATTTCAGCGGAAAATGTGCATTTCTCGTATGACGGGAAAACCGAGATACTTAAGGGTATCACCGCAGACATAGAAAAAGGGCAGTTCGTTGCGGTCCTCGGCCACAACGGATCCGGAAAATCCACTTTTGCAAGGCTCATCAATTCGATACTGGTACCGACTGAAGGAAAAATAACCGTTCTCGGCACCGATACTTCCGATGAGGAAAAGCTTTATGACATAAGGCGTAAGGTCGGCATGGTGTTTCAGAACCCTGACAACCAGATAGTCGCTGCAGTTGTCGAGGAAGATGTAGCTTTCGGTCTTGAAAACACCGGTGTCTCTCCTGAGGAGATAAGGGAACGTGTTGACGAAGCTCTTAAGGCGGTCGGCATGTACGAGTACAGAAAACACTCGCCGGGAATGCTTTCAGGCGGACAGAAGCAGAGGGTGGCAATAGCCGGTATAATCGCAATGCGTCCTGAATGCATCGTGCTTGACGAACCAACGTCGATGCTTGATCCTGCCGGACGCAAAGATGTAATGAACACAATTAAAAAGCTGTGCGGAAGCTACGGAATAACCGTGCTTCTTATAACACATTACATGGACGAGGCCGTGCAGGCCGACCGTGTGATAGTGATAGATGAGGGACGCGTGATACTTGACGGCGTTCCGAAAAACGTATTTTCAAATGTGGAAATACTGAAAAAAGCCGGACTCGATGTTCCGCAGGTAACAGAACTTGTTTTTAAGCTGCGGAAACAAGGAATTGATATTGATCCGGATGTACTTACTGAAGAGGAGTGCGTTAATGCGCTGGCCTCTGTTTTGAAGGAAGGAAAAACTTGAGCATACTCCAGACAGAAAACCTTACCTGTGTTTACGGAAAAGGGACTCCCTTTGAAAGAACCGCAGTTGATAATGTTTCACTCAGTATAGAAAAAGGCGGAATAACCGGAATAATCGGTCACACCGGTTCCGGAAAATCCACTCTCATACAGCACTTCAACGGCCTTCTGAAACCGTGCTCAGGCAGAGTTCTGCTTGACGGAAAGGATATCTGGGAAGGCGGAAAGATAATGCCGGGACTCCGTTTCAGAGTCGGCCTTGTTTTTCAGTATCCGGAGTATCAGCTTTTTGAGGAGACCGTTTACAAAGATATCGCTTTCGGCCCGAAGAACATGAAGCTTGACCAGGCTGAAACCGATGCAAGGGTACACGAGGCGGCGGAGCTTTTCGGTATAGATGAAAAAATGCTTGCCGCATCGCCGTTTGAGCTTTCAGGCGGTCAGAAAAGACGTGTCGCCATTGCAGGAGTAATGGCCATGCGGCCTGAAGTTCTCATTTTCGATGAACCGGCTGCCGGGCTTGATCCGAAAGGAAGAAGAGCGGTTTTCGATATTATCGGAAAATACAGCCGGAACACAGGCTGCACCGTGATAATAGTATCACACAGTATGGAGGACATGGCGTGCATTGCTGACAGACTTGTTGTTATGAACAGGGGAAGCCTTTTCTGTCACTGTCCGGTAAACGAGGTCTTTTCAAGGTCTGATGAACTCACGGGAATGGGACTTGACGTTCCGCAGGTAACAAAGGTCTTTTCTGAACTTAAGAAAAGAGGTCTTGCGGAAGACGATAATGTTTACACCGTTGAACAGGCGGTAAACAGCATAATGAAGTTTCTCCGGAAAAAAGGCGGTGATCCCGCTTGCTGAAGGATATTACCCTTGGTCAGTATTTTCCGGGTGAAAGTGTGATCCATAAGCTCGACGCAAGAGTCAAGCTCATCATAACCATGCTGTTTGTGGTGATGCTTTTTGCAGCGAACGGAGTATTTTCACTGTCTGCGGGCGTCATTTTTCTGATAATTGCCTACAGTCTGACTAAACTCAGTCCTTCTCTGGTGGCAAAGAGCATCAAACCGGTAGTTCCGGTGCTGCTTGTGACCGCCGTTATAAATATTTTCTTTTTTGAAGGAAACGAGATATTCCGTCTCGGCTTTATAAGCATAACTGACGGAGGACTTAAAAATTCAGCATTCATGCTCATACGCGTGATCGCTCTTATTGCCGGTTCCTCGGTGCTCACCTACACCACTTCACCGATCGAGCTTACGGCAGCCATAGAAAAGCTCCTTTCACCGCTTAAGGTATTTAAATTTCCGGTGCACGAGCTGGCTATGATGATGACTATTGCGCTCCGTTTTATACCGACTTTTATCGAGGAAACGGAAAAAATAATCTCAGCGCAGAAGGCCCGCGGGGCTGATTTTGAAACAGGTTCGATACGCGACCGTGCCTCGGCAGTGGTACCGGTAATCGTACCGCTTTTCATATCAGCGTTCAGACGTGCCGAAGAACTTGCGCTTGCAATGGAATGCCGCTGTTACCGCGGCGGTGAGGGCAGGACAAGAATGAAACAGATGAAGGCGGGACCTGCAGATGCAGCCGCACTTATCATCACCTTTGCATTTCTTGCCTGTGTGATTCTTATCGACAGAATGAATTGAGGTGTTTTTGATGAAAGCTTTAGCAACTCTCTGTCTGCTTTTGTTCATTGCCATTCCGCTGTTTGCGGTGTTTCAGCTTCTTCACAGGCTTGAGACCCACAAGGTGGATGAAGGGGCAAGCCGCAGATTTTACGAGGCACTGCGCGAGGAATACGGCCTTGTGACAAAGCCGAAAAGGGCACTTACCGAGGACGAGCGTATCGCGCTTGCAAGAAAGATCTCGGAAGATCCGTTCGGTGACATTACAGCCTGTGATGTAATGGAGGATGATCCTGAAACATCATCAGAAGGCAAAGTCGTTTCACTGGCCAAGTCCGGTGAGGAGGGCGGAGCTGCTTCGGAAGAGAACGAAGAGGAAATGAGAAAAAGGCTTTCACGCGAAAAGGCTCTGGCAACAGTCAGTGCGATGCTTGACCGTCCGGGGAAGAACAAAAAAGGCGATGCTCTGGCGGAACTTCAGCGCACACTTGAAAAATACAGAAAATAACAGTAATAACATATCTGCGGTGAACGTCACCTGTATGCAGAGAACGGGTGCGTAATACAGAACTGCAGGATAATTCGGATCAGAAACAGGATATTTATTTTGAGAAACTTAAAAATAATAATGGCTTACAGGGGAACAGCATATCACGGCTATCAGAAGCAGGATAACGCTGTTACTATACAGGAGACCGTTGAAAAATGCATTTCACGGGTTCTTGACACCCCGACCGAGATATACGGCTGTTCCAGAACAGATACGGGTGTCCACGCAAACGGCTACTGTTTTTCAGTGAAAACTGAAAAGCAGATACCGATACGAAATATCATAAGAGGTACCAACGGCTATCTTCCGTCGGACATCACGCTTCTTTCGTGTGAGGAGGTTTCGGAGGATTTCCATGCGAGGTATTCCTGCCGCGGCAAGGAATATGTCTATCTGATACACAACAGTGAATGCCGTGATCCGTTCGCGGAAGATCTGAAATATCATTACCGCAGGAAAATGGATCTTGATCTGATGAGAAGAGCGGCGGAATATTTCGTGGGCAGACACGATTTCAGCAGTTTCTGCTCGAATGCTTCCGAAAAGGCAAGCACCGTAAGGACGGTACACGAGCTGAGGCTTGACCGTGAAGGTGATCTTGTAAAGGTCACGATAAGCGGCGACGGTTTTCTTTACAACATGGTGAGAATAATCGTGGGAACGCTTCTCTGGGTCAACGAAGGAAAGATAGCTCCCGAAGATATTCCGGTAATAATGGAGAGATCAGACAGAAAACTGGCCGGCAAGACGGCACAGGCGCACGGACTTTATCTTAACCGTGTATTCTACTGATTTGGAGGTACAATGGAAGAATACAGTGCAAGGGGTCTGGCGGAACTCAGACGGCAGAAGAAGAGAAAACAGAGCTTACAGAAGTTTCTGGGCTTCATAGCCATCGTTATCGTTGTTCTCGGACTTTACATATCCAAGGATCGCTGGATGCCTAATTTTAAAATAGACAATACAGGTTATACTGATGATGAAATAACAGAGGGTTCATTCCCGCTGAAGATCGCAGGAAGTACCAAATACAAGGCGTGTACTCTCGGCGACAGGCTCATAGTTCTTACAGACACGAGAAGATATACATACACAGTTTCAGGGGATACGAATAATGTGGAATCACATTCATATTCCAATGCAATTCTTAAAAGCTTTAACAACCGTACACTTATGTACGAACTGAACGGAACGAGTCTCAGAGTGGACTCGAAGCGTTCCATGCAGTACGAGAAGAAAATGGATGATCCGATCTACGTCGCATCACTGGGCAGCAGGGGGTTCACTGCGGTGATAACCCAGTCAGACCAGTATGTGTGCGAACTGCATGTTTACGATGATTCCGGCGACGAGATATATTTCCGCGGATGCAGTCAGCGAATCACTGACGTGGTTTTCAGGGATGACTGCAGCGGATGCGCCATAATCTCGCTTAATGTTTCAGAAGGTAATCTTGTTTCCGAAATAACGGCAGTTGATTTCAGCAGCACGGAGAACCTGTGGACGGCAGGTAACATTGCGACCTGTCCGGTAAGTGCTTATCCTTACGGGGAAGACGGTCTTGTGCTGTTCGGCGACACGATGTTTGCGTGCTTTGCGGGTGACGGCACCGAGATAATGGAATATCCGTATCCGGGTGCTCTCATTGATGCTTCATGCTCATCTGCAGGCGCTGTCATGATGTTCGAAAACAAGGAAAGACGAAGCACAACTCTTTCCATCATTACCGATCCCGCATCCGGCGGAGTTACAGAAGCCAAGCTTGGCGAAAAGTTCAAGCACGTTCTTGCCTGGAACGACAGGATCTACATGCTTTCGGAAACTGTGCTTGAATCCTACGGATACGACGGCAAAGCCATTAAGGCGCTGGAACTTGATCAGCCATTCAGTGATTTCGAGAAGGCCGGAAGGTTCGTTTATCTCGAAGGTCACAGAACAATAGAAAAGAAAGAATTTTAAAATTCAGGAGTGTGTAAATTTATGGGTAATCTGAACTGGTGTTTTGACGCCGCAGCAGGGGTAATGCTGGTACTGTTTCTGATATACGGGATAAGAAAGGGTGCATCAAGAACTTTTGTTCCTTTTATTGTCAATATAGTATTTGTGGTTCTGGCTTTCTTCATGTCAGGTGTTATTGCCGGTACATTGTACGAAACTATGATAAGTGATTCAGTTGAACTGTCTGTTGAGGAAGTTGTTGACAATTTCGATCTCCAGGGCTATTTCAACAAGGAGTACAAGGAACTCACTCTTATAGATGACGTTTCCGAAAAGGAAGCGGCAGTGGTTTTAAGTTCTGAGACCGATATGGACAAGAAATTCTGGAAGCTTATCGACAAAACTTCAGGCGTAGGCAATCAGGTAAACGAAGCGGCATGCTTCACAGGACTTAACAACATAATCAGAGTTTCACTTCAGAACGAGCTCGCAAAGAAGCTTCCTCCTTGCGCAGGACATTTCTTTGAAAATTTCAACGAGGGAAACGAAGAGGAAACATATAAACTTATCAGCATGATCTACAGCGACCGCAAGTCTGCTGCAAACTACATCACTGAAAACTGCGTAAGCGACGTTATGTTCCGCTTTGTAAAGATCGTGTCATTCGTTATAGCTTCAGCTGTACTGATGATACTTACAGGTATCATATTCTCAATAGCATTCAGAAACAAAGATCAGGATGCAATGGGCGCCGGAGATTCACTTGCCGGTGCAGTTATCGAACTTTTCAACGGTCTTATGATCATTGCAGTGGCTGCAGTTCTCGTGAAGATCGTTATCTGGTCCGGTGTGACTATAGAAAATATCATGGACGAAAAAACACTTAACAATTCCTATGTATTCAAGTATCTCTACAATCTTGACAAATATATGCCGGGCTCAAGAATGTAATATTTTTTTAGCTGCGGCAGACAAAAGCAGATAAACAATGATATTCGGAGGCAATTATGATTTTATGCAACAGATGTAAGAAAAGACCGGCTGTTGTTTTTATAACAGCGATGAACGGCGGTACACAGAAAAATGAAGGACTTTGCATGTACTGTGCCAGGGAGCTCCAGATACCGCAGATAAAGGACTACATGGAGCAGCTTGGTATCACTGATGACGAGATTGATCAGCTTTCAGAGCAGATGATGGAACTGGTTGACGGTGATTCATTTGAACCGGGCGGAGCAAGTACTGTACTTCCGCCGTTTATTCAGGATATGATCAACGGTGCGTCAGATCCGAAAAACGGCAAAAGCGGCGGTTTCGGCTCGCTTTTCGGAAGTGCTTTTGAGAAATCAGAATCAAAGAAGAAGAGTGATTCAAAGAAAAAGGACAAGAAGCTCAAGTTCCTTGAAAACTACTGTACAAACCTCAGCAGAAGAGCCGAGGAAGGCAAGATAGACAATATCATCGGACGTGACAGGGAAATAAGCCGTGTCATTCAGATCCTTTCAAGAAGAACAAAGAACAATCCGTGTCTTATCGGTGAACCGGGTGTAGGTAAAACAGCCATCGCCGAAGGTATCGCTCAGCGTATAAACAAGGGCGAGGTACCGTTCAATCTTAAGGACAAGAGAGTATATCTCATGGATCTTACAGCACTTGTGGCAGGTACACAGTTCCGCGGACAGTTTGAAAGCCGTATGAAGGGACTCGTTGACGAAGTAAGATCTGAAGGAAATATAATTCTTTTCATCGACGAGGTGCACAGCCTTGTTGGTACAGGTGATTCCGAAGGTTCGATGAACGCAGCCAACATTCTTAAGCCTGCTCTTTCAAGAGGCGAAGTACAGGTCATCGGTGCCACAACATTTGCTGAATACAGAAAATACATCGAAAAGGACAGCGCCCTTGAAAGACGTTTCCAGCCGGTAACGGTCGATGAACCTACAGTTGATGAGACTTTTGAGATACTCAAGGGTATAAGGGGACATTACGAGGAATTCCACCGCGTAAGAATAAGCGATGAACTCCTCAGAGAATGTGCTGTTCTTTCTGAACGCTACATCAACGACCGTTTCCTTCCGGACAAGGCCATCGACCTTCTCGACGAAGGATGCGCGCTTGCTGCCATCGAAAGCAAGGATCTTGCTGAATACGACAGAAAGTCTGCCGAACTCGATGATCTGGTTGAAAAAGCCGGTGAAATGGAAGATGAAGACGAAGTTGATTTTGAAAAGCTCGCAACAATAAAGGCTGATATACTCAGAGCTGAGGAAGAGCTTGAATACGCAGCAAAGAAGAAGGAAAACGCAAGAGTTTCCGAAGAAAATATTGCAAGAGTAATCGAGCTCTGGACAGGAATACCTGCAAACAAGGTAGTGGGTCCTGAACTTCAGAAGATAGCTCATCTTGAAGAATCTCTGAAGAAGAGAGTCATCGGTCAGGACGAGGCGGTTGAAACACTCGCAAAGGCTATAAGAAGAAAGAGAGTTCAGCTTTCAAAGAGACGCAGACCGGCTTCATTCATATTTGTCGGACCTACAGGCGTTGGTAAAACTGAACTTGTAAAGGTGCTCGCTTCTGAGATGTTTGACTCCACCGAACCGCTTATCAGATTCGATATGACCGAATTCATGGAGAAGCATGCGGTATCAAAGCTCATCGGTTCTCCTCCGGGATATGTAGGCTATGATGAGGCTGGTCAGCTCACTGAAAAGGTAAGAAGACAGCCGTATTCGGTAATTCTTTTTGATGAGATCGAAAAGGCACATCCTGACGTTATGAACATCCTTCTTCAGATACTTGACGAAGGCAAGCTCAACGATTCACAGGGCAGAAACATAAACTTTGAAAATACGATAGTTGTAATGACATCAAATGCAGGATCTGCAGACAAGTCAACAGGTGTCGGCTTCAACAAGACTACCGAGGACATTTCAAAGGAAAGGGCTATGAAGGGCCTCCGCGAATTCCTCCGTCCTGAATTCATGAGCAGAATCGACGAAGTCATCACATTCTCACCTCTTGAAAAGGATTCCTACGCAAAGATCGCAGGCCTAATGCTCGAAGAGATGAGAGAAGCTCTTACAGAAAAGGATATCGAACTTAAGTACGATGAAACAGTTCTTGAAGTGATAGCTGACAAGTCCTACGACAGAAAGTCCGGAGCCCGCGACATCCGCAGAGTCATCCGCGACAGCGTGGAAGACAAGGTGGCTGCTGCCATCATCGACAATCCGGAAAGCGTGATCACAGCCCTTATCATAACAGCCGATAAGGAAAAGAATGAGATCACAGTTTCATTCGAATCTGCCGGCGAAAAACTGTCAGACAAAAAGGAAGCAGCGGCTTCAGGGATTGATCTGAGCAAGTAAAAATAAATATGTTTATATAAAACGGGTGTCTCAGCAGGAGACACCCGTTTTGTGCGTGACAGTACGCCGGCGAAATAAATTTTAAAAAAATTAAAAAAAAGTGTTGACATTTGATTTCCGTTGTAGTATAATAATAAAGCCGACTGAGAAAGGCGGCACAAAATTAAATGCGGGTGTAGTTCAATGGTAGAATGTCAGCCTTCCAAGCTGAACACGTGGGTTCGATTCCCATCACCCGCTTAGACTTCTGTTAAGAAGTACTATGCATCTTTAACTCAGTTGGATAGAGTAACTGCCTTCTAAGCAGTAAGCCGCTGGTTCGAATCCAGCAAGATGCATTTATATGGTGGGTATAGCGTAGTTGGTTAACGCGTCAGATTGTGGTCCTGAAGACCGTGGGTTCGAATCCCACTATCCACCCTTTATAATAATGAAATTTCACCCTTTGGATATTCCAAAGGGTTTTTTTATTTGTTTCAGTCTGTAAATCGGAGCAGGGGTACTGGGTGAAGCCGCATAAACTCTTCTTCCTGCAGTACCGGCAAAGCCGGTACTGCAATAAAAACGATGCATCAGTCGTTAATATGATCGTATTTACAGATTATTAACAAATAGACAATTGCCGATGTGATATAATAAAAAGTGATTATACTATTAGATCATTATAAAGGAAGTGGTTCAAATGTCAAACTACAATTTTTCAAAAGTTACTCCGGCTATCGAACAGCTTGCAGAAAAATGCGTGAGCTGCCATAACATTGATCCGGAACTCTATGTTAAGTACGATGTCAAGCGTGGTCTTCGTGATCTGAACGGTAAAGGCGTGCTGGCGGGACTTACTGATATAAGTGAAGTATGTTCGAGTACGATAGTGAACGGTGAGTCAGTTCCGTGTGACGGCAAGCTGTACTACAGAGGGATCGATGTTGAGGATATCGTTGACGGATTCATTACTGAGAACCGCTTCGGTTTTGAGGAAACAACATACCTTCTTCTTTTCGGAAAGCTCCCGACAGCAGATGAACTTAAGGATTTCAGCGGGCTTATAGGCGGTTTCAGGAAACTTCCTACCACCTTTGTAAGGGACATTATAATGAAGTCGCCGGGCAACGACATGATGAACATTCTCGCCAGAAGTGTTCTCACGCTCTATGCCTACGACGACACACCGGACGACACCAGCATTCCGAACGTTTTAAGGCAGTGTCTTGAAATAATCGCACTTCTTCCGGTAATGGCTGTCTACGCTTATCACTCATACAATTACTACAAAAAGAGCGGAAGCCTTATAATCCACAGACCGCGCCCGGATCTTTCAACTGCTGAAAACATTCTTTACACTTTACGAAGTGACTCGAAATACACTGAGCTCGAAGCGAAGATACTTGATCTTGCCCTGGTTCTTCACGCGGAGCACGGCGGCGGAAACAACTCGACTTTCACGACACATGTCGTTTCATCATCCGGAACCGATACGTATTCATCAACGGCAGCTTCACTTGCCTCACTTAAGGGACCTAAGCACGGCGGCGCCAACATAAAGGTGGTACGCATGTTCGACGACCTTATGGAGAAGGTGGAGGACTGGACTGATGAAGATGCTATAAAGGAATATCTTGTTGCACTTCTTGAAAAGCGCGGCTTCGACAAATCCGGCCTTATCTACGGCATGGGACACGCAGTTTACTCGATCTCCGATCCGCGTGCAAGGGTGCTCAAGAAGTTTGTAAAGGAACTTTCAGTGGAAAAGGGCATGGAGAAGGAATACGAGCTCTACACTCGTGTTGAACGTCTTGCTCCTGAAGTTATCGGCGAAAAGAGAAGGATCTACAAGGGCGTAAGTGCAAACATCGACTTCTACAGCGGCCTAATTTACCGCATGCTCGGACTTCCTGCGGAGCTGTACACTCCTATTTTTGCAGTTGCGAGAATATCCGGCTGGTCAGCACACCGTATCGAGGAACTTATAGGTGCCGGCAAGATAATCCGTCCTGCATACAGACCGGTTGCCGACCGCACGGAATACACAAAAATGTCAGACCGATAATCAAAGAAAGGGACTGTTAAAAAAGTTCTGAATACAACATGATCAGCATATCGTACTTACGTAAATACGATATGCTGATCTGCTTTTAAGGAGAGTTTCTTAATATCTACGGGGGTACGGGGCGAAGCCCCGTTGCCCCTCCCGCTGCAGATCCGGCTTCGCCGGATCTGCAGTTTAATCATGATTTTTTATTAAATTTCAGAAAAATACTATACATTCAGTGAAATTTATTGTATAATAAAAAATACGTGGGTAATAATTTATAAGAGGTAGATGGTATGAAAGAGTTACTAAGTCTGATTTTTGCTTTTAAATTTAAGGAACTGTTTTTTGCTCCGACTGAAAACGGCCTTATAAAGTTTTTCAGATATGCATTTGTCGGCGGTATTGCCTTTGTTGTGGATTTTGTGACCTATACGCTTGTCTGTCAGGCAGGTACTTCGTGGCAGATCACAGCACTTGCTACAACAGCCGGATTTGTTACAGGTATAATAACCAACTTCATACTTTCGAAGAAATTTGTTTTTCAGGAGAAGTCCAATGCAAAGTCAGGCTACGGTGAGTTTATCGGATATGTTCTCATCGGTCTGGTCGGATTCGGACTCAACATGCTTCTTATGTATCTTGCCACCGAGATGCTTTCGATGAACCGTTATGCAGCCAAGATCGTAGTTGCCATAATCGTTCTCGTTTATAACTATCTCGCAAGAAAGATAATTCTTTATACACCAAAAGGAAAGACAGAGGGTTAATACATTGAAAAATATTGTTATTATAGGTGCAGGTCCTGCCGGACTTACTGCTGCGTATGAACTTTTAAGCAAGGCAAAAGACGAATACAGTGTCACTGTTCTCGAAGGATCATCTGAAATAGGCGGTATTTCAAGAACAGTTAAATACAGAGGCAACCGTATGGATATCGGCGGCCACAGATTCTTTTCAAAGGACAAGGAAGTAACTGACTGGTGGGAAAACATGATGCCTACACAGGGTAAGCCTTCCTTTGATGACATCAAACTCGGCAGAGTAAAGAAACTCAAAGCCGGTGGTCCTGACCCTGAGGAAACAGACAGGGTAATGCTCGTAAGAAACCGTGTTTCAAGAATCTACTACAGGAAGAAGTTCTTCGATTATCCTATTTCAATGAAGATGCAGACGATCAAGAACATGGGCTTTGCGTCAACAGTTTCAGCAGGATGCAGCTATCTCGGCTCATGCATTTCCAAGAAGCCTGAGGATTCTCTTGAAAACTTCTACATCAACCGTTTCGGAAAGGTGCTCTACTCCATGTTCTTCGAGGGCTACACTGAAAAGCTCTGGGGCAGACATCCACGCGACATCTCGGCAGACTGGGGCGCACAGCGTGTAAAAGGCCTTTCCATCAGAGCCGTTTTAAAGGACATGTTCTCAAAGATCGGCGGCGGAAAAAAGGACAGAAAGGTTGAAACTTCACTTATCGAGGAATTCATCTATCCTAAGTACGGTCCGGGTCAGCTCTGGGAAACAGTTGCTGAGGAAGTAAAGAAGCTCGGCGGCGAGATCAGAATGAATTCTGAAGTAGTTAAGATAAACACAGCTGACGGAAAGATAAACTCACTTGAACTTTCAGACGGATCGACAGTTGACGGTGACATCTTCATCTCATCAATGCCGCTCAAGGATCTTGTGGGCGGTATGAACGACGTTCCGGAAGACATCTCAAAAATCGCTGCAGGACTTCCTTACAGAGACTTCGTTACAGTCGGCCTTCTTGTAAACAAGCTCAATCTTAAGAACGAAACAGATATAAAAACACTCGGAAACATCGTACCTGACTGCTGGATCTACGTTCAGGACACAGGTGTCAAGCTCGGAAGAATCCAGATATTCAACAACTGGTCACCGTACATGGTTGAAAAGCCTGAAGATACAGTATGGATCGGTCTTGAATACTTCTGCAACGAAAACGACAGCTTCTGGAATCTTTCTGATGACGAATGCATTAAAATGGCTTCAAAGGAACTCGTTTCAATGGGCGTTATCAACAGCACCGGTGACATTCTCGACTCACACAGGGAACGCGTAAAGAAGGCATATCCTGCTTACTTCGACACATACAGTGAGATCGATACACTTATAAAGTATCTTGATTCGTTTGACAATCTTTACTGTGTCGGACGTAACGGCCAGCACCGATACAACAACATGGACCACTCAATGGTAACTGCGTTCGAAACAGCAAAGAATATTATTTCCGGCAAAACTTCAAGGGACAACATCTGGAATGTAAACACCGAGAAGGAATACCACGAAGAAAAGAACGACTAAGGAAACACTGATTAAAGCGGAAATACGGCTTCGCCGTATTTCCGGGTGGGGAGATTGCGGGGCTTCGCCCCGTGCCCCACGCTGATTTATGAATAAATCAGCGTTTCCCTGAATGAACTATGGAACACTGATCAGCGCTGTATTCAGGCCTGGTCAGTGTTTCCGCAATTAACGGTTTGTTTTGTAAACGTTATGCAGGTGCAGATGTGATCTGCCGCCTGCACGGATATATTAATGATAAAGAAAAGAGGGATCACTTTTGACACCGGTATTTATCTACACCATAATATCCTGTGCGCTGTTCTGGGGCATTTATGCCTACCGCGACAGACGAGGCAGTGTAAAAGGATATTCGCCTGCAGAGCTCGTACCGTTTTACGTGCTCATGCGACTCATCCCGCTGTTTATGATGCAGGAAAGAAGCACTTCAAACTACATTGCACTGATCAGTGATGCTGCTGTTCTTGCGGCGGTCTGCTTTTCAGCTTCGGGTATGTCACGCAGCAAAAGCACAGCGGCGGCGCTGTATCTTTTCTGTCCGCTTCCGGTAATATGCATGGCGGTGGGCGGCACTTCGATGATCATCATCAACATAGCAGTCTGTGCTGCCGTCCTTATCTGCATCGGCATACTGAGCAGCAGATATCCGCTGGCATCACCTTCAGTTTTCACCGGTGCATACGCTATGATATCAACAGGTATCCATTTTGCAGCGTATTCACTGTTTGCCCAGAAGCATAAGTTCAGTGAACTGTATTCGAATTCCTATTTTCCGACCTTCCTTGTTTTAGGCGTTCTTCTTGTCGCCGCAGGACTTGTGCTTTTCTTTGTAAGGCTCAGAAACTACGGAAAACAGAATGCTTCCGAAAACAAGGCAGAAGCTTCCGAAACGGCACTTGCATACACACCGGAAAAGTTCGGAAAAAAGAATATCATACACATGATTCTTATAACTGCGGCATATGCTTTCGTAGTATTTTTCCAGCTCGGTTCACACGAAGCACCTGAAACATCCAGAAAATTCAACTCGGGTGATCCTGATAACGCCGAAATAATAATCGATCTCGGTGAATACAAGACAGTTAATAATCTTCAGATCTTCCTCGGCCCTGAAAGCTTAAGAAAAATAAGCGTTTCCGCTTACGACGAAGTTGAACGTGAGTGGAAGGTGATCAAGGAAGAAGAGGAACTGAAAACAGCTTTCGCATGGAACCGTGTTGACATTTCATGGAGCGTGCGTTATATCGGCATAGTTTTCAGCCGCGAAGATACTCATTTCAATGAGATCATCGTTCTCGGGGACAATGACCAGGTCATCACTCCGGTGAACACTGCGGAATATGCTGAACTCTTCGATGAACAGAATAAGTTCCCTGGTTCTGAGGCGACATACTACTACAGAATGATGTTCGATGAGATCTATCACGGAAGAACCGGTTATGAATTCATTCATGACCTTCCTATTTACGAAAACACTCACCCGCCGCTCGGCAAAACGCTTATCGGCCTTGGCATAAGAGCCTTCGGCATGAATCCGTTCGGCTGGAGGTTTACAGTAGCAGTTTTCGGTACGCTTATGGTACCTCTCATGTATCTCTTCGCATGGAAGATATCACACCGTTCAGGTACAGCTCTTACAGGCGGTGTGCTTCTTGCAACCGAGTGCATGCATCTGACTCTTTCAAGAATTGCTACTATCGATATTATCGTAGCTCACTTCATCGTAATGATGTTCTTCTTCATGTACTGTTTCGTTGAAGAGATGAACAGAAACGGAAAGCTTTCAAAGCAGCTTCTCTGGATCTTCCTAAGCGGTATTTCGATGGCGCTTGCCGTTGCAACAAAGTGGACAGGTCTTTACGCAGCCGCAGGTATAGCAGTTCTCTTCTTCACTTTCCTTATCAAGCACTGTGCGGAAAAGAAGACATTCAAAGAGTCCGTACCTTATCTTGTAAAACTGTGCATTGCCTGTGTTGCAGCATTTATCGTGATTCCGGCACTGGCTTATGTTCTTTCATACATTGAATTTGCTCAGGTATATACTGACAAGGATATAATCCATCATGCCATTGAAAACTCAAAGTCAATGTACTCGTACCACTCAAACGTTACTGATTCACATCCATACCAGTCAGAATGGTATGAATGGCTCACAGACAAGAAACCACTTCTTGACGCCATCAATTCATTCCCTGATGATAAGGTAAGCTCAGTTGCAACATTCATGAATCCGTTCATCGCATTCGCAGGACTTGCAGCCTTCTTCCACAATGTATTCCTCTGGAGAACAAGAAAGAGCACATCAGCACAGTATCTTTCAATTGCATATCTTGCAATGCTCATGCCATGGCTCTTCGTACACAGAACGGTATTTATCTACCAGTACTTCGGATGCCTTCTCATAATGATACTCCTTATCTGCAATTCTGTCCGCAGCATGAGCGGCAATATAAAGAAAAAGGAATGCATAGTAATGGCGGTATCAGCCGTTGTATTCTTCATGTTTCTTCCTGAAGCCTCCGGTATCGCAGTACCGAGAACATACATAAAGCATGTTCTTGAACTCGTACCTACATGGATATTTGAATAAGGAGGTACACGAATGAAACATTTTAAAGAGAAAAAAATATTACAGTACGCTGCCGTGTTCGTGATGGTTTCGCTTATCTATGTAATGTGGCGTCTCATGCTTCCGAATGAAAAAGGCATAAGAATTTTTATGGGCATACTTATAGCCGGTGAAGCAGTGTTTGATCTCATTATGCTGAAGCAGAAGAAACTCACCGCCGATGTGCTTGTCGCATCGATAATATTTGCCGGATTTGTCATGCGTATAGGATACATGCTCTACACGCCGGCAGCTGTAAGATCACATGACATGTGGGAGTTTGAAAAGGACGGATACGGTCATGCCGGATACATCCTTACCATTATTGAAGACAGAATGCTTCCTCAGACTAATACAAGGCAGTATTACCAGCAGCCTTTCTTCTACATTCTCTGTGCTCTTGTTTCAGCACCGATAAATTCATTCCTTGGCGGAACCGGCGGACATGATCCTGAAATGATCGTTGATACCGGTAAAATAATCAGCAGCGCCGCTTCATGCATTGTTCTTCTCATGACAGATACATTCTGTAAGGAACTTGATCTGAAGGGAAAATACCGTGCGGCAGCAGTGGGATTTGTCGCTTTCTGCCCGGCGTTCTATTTAAGTGAACGAATCACGCCGGACATGCTCTGTACGCTTCTCATGACCATTGCGCTCGTTTACACTCTCAGGTGGTACAGAAGTCCTGACTGGAAGAATACCATAATCCTTGCATTCACATACGGACTCGGCGTTATGACAAAGCTCTCCATCGGCGCACTTGCCCTGTTTACTGCAGGCGTGTTTGCGTGGAAGTTCTTTGAATCGGTAAAGGAAAAGAAATTCGGTCCGTACATTCCGAAATTCATCGTTTTCGGTATCATAAGCCTTCCGCTTGGCCTCTGGTACAGCATAAGAAACTACAAAAGATTCGACCAGCCTTTCGGCTATGTTCTTGAGATCCCTAGTGACCACGCACTTTACACAGGCGATCACTCTTTCTTCCAGAGGATCATACTTCCTGACCTTCCGAACTTCGTGACTGAACCTTATGCCGAGGTATTTGAAGATTACAACCTCTGGACCTACATGGTCAAGTCCTCGCTTTTCGGTGAATTCAAGTTTGAGGTTCCGGCTATCGTTCCGATAGGCCTCATGTTCGCAGCAATAGCACTTACGATACCGGCTGTTACGGGTGTTGTAAAGGGTGCTTTCAGATCAAAGGAGAACAAGGATCAGTTCCTCATGTCGGCAGCAGTTCTCGTGTTCATGGCATCGATCGTTTACTTCTATATTAAGTATCCTAACGGATGCAGCATGGACTTCCGCTACATGACATTCATAGTAGCTCCGGCCGCAGTTCTTGCCGGTAAATACTGTGCGGAAAACGGAAAGAAATGGATCGGTACGCTTTATACTGCTGCCGTTCCGGTCTACGCGCTGTTCTCAGTACTCATGTATACGATGATCAGATAACTGATTTTACCTCAGGTCCTTTGTCACTATAGTTTTTACTGGTGACAAAGGACCTTCTCTGATTCGTCCATTGATGGACTTTATCAACAAAGCACGCATTTGCGTGGATTAACTGTGACGATTTTGTGAAAAAGCAGTGACTCCATTGTGTATTTGACTATATAAACAGGTGTAAATTCATTTAAAATAGTGCAGGTGCGGATGTTGAAAGAAATTCAGTACAGTGGTATAATATATTCTGTAGAGTGTCGTCCGCTGGTTCGGGATGACACAGGCGCAGATACTAAGAAAGGTAGTGTAGTATGAAACGAACAAAATTTAAAAGACTGCTTGCTTCACTGTTAAGCATTTCGATGGCCGGAAGCTTTGCAGGGACCGGCATTTCCGTAAGTGCCGATGCAGGCGAACCGCCTCCGAGCGTAACTCCGGATGAAATGGTATTCCCTGATCCGGATTCCTTCAGCTATGATGACGTTGAAGTAAATTTCGCCAAGGCACTGCAGTACGTGCTTTACTTCTACGACGCAAACAAGTGCGGATATGACGTTGACGAGAACGGAGAACCGGGTCTCAAGTGGCTTGAATGGAGAGGCGACTGCCACACCGAGGACTACAACATTCCTCTTAAACCGATGTCCAAGGAAGGTGCTGACGCAAAGTTCGGAACAAACCTTTCACAGGACTTTATTGACGAGTATAAAGATATTCTTGACCCTGACGGTGACGGATTCATCGACTGCGGCGGCGGTATGCACGATGCCGGAGACCACGTTAAGTTCGGTCTTCCTGGTTCATACGCAGCTTCAACAGTAGGCTGGGGCTACTATGAATTCCGTGATGCATACAAGAAGTCAGGTCAGCAGGAACACGTTGAAAACATCCTTCACTGGTTCAACGACTTCTACATGAACGGTACTTACCTTGATGAAAACGGAGAAGTGATCGCTTTCTGCTATCAGGTTGGTGAAGGTAACAACGACCACAACTACTGGAACCCGCCTGAGCTTCAGAATTCACAGATGCTCCTTGACTTCGCAAGACCGGCATATTTCGCAACAGTAGACACACCAGCATCAGATATGTGTGCAGGTACTGCAGCTTCACTGGCTGTAAACTACCTCAACTTCAAGGACACAGAACCTGAATATGCTGAGGAAAGCCTTAAGAAAGCCATCGCTCTTTACAACTTTGCAGTAAAGACTCATAAGGAAGACGAAGGCATGTCAGTAGAAAGCCTTGGTTACGACGGCGGCTTCTATACATCAAGCTACGACTACGACGAACTTGCATGGGCTGCTGTTTGGCTCTACGAATGTACAGGTGAACAGAAGTACATCGACGATATCATCTCAGTTGACGAATCAATCAAGGATGACATGGGTCATGTAACTTACACAGGCTACATCAAGAGAATCATCAAGACAACAGGTTCAACATGGCAGAACATCTGGGTACACTGCTGGGATACAGTATGGGGCGGCGTATTTGCAAAGCTCGCACCTATTACAAACACAGCACGTGACTGGTACATCTTCAGATGGAATCTTGAATACTGGTCAGGAATCCCTCACACATATCCGGGCGGCATGGCAGACGAAATCTGGAATATGCCGTATGAATATACCGATAAACTCGACGAAAAGGATACAACATTCCTTGCAAAGACTCCTGAAGGATTTTCAATGCTCAACGAGTACGGTTCAGCACGTTACAACACAGCAGCTGAACTCTGCGCCCTTGTTTACCGTAAGGAAACAGCAGCCCGCGGCGAAGAGGACAAGAGATTTGCTGACTGGGCAGAAGGCCAGATGGAATACATCATGGGTAAGAACCCTATGAACCGTCCTTACATCGTTGGTTACTCACCGACAGCGGCTTCACATCCGCATCACCGTGCAGCTCACGGCTCATCAACACTTTCAATGGACGATCCTGCAGATCAGACACATGTACTCTGGGGTGCTCTTGTCGGCGGTCCTGACGCAACAGACTGGCACAGAGACATCACAAAGGACTACATCTACAACGAAGTTGCCGTTGACTACAACGCAGCAGTTACAGGTGCTCTTGCAGGCCTTTACGAATACTATGCAACTGATGACATGAAGCCTGATGAAGACTTCCCGCCGAAGGAAAAACCGGCTCAGGAATTCTGGCTTGAAGCTCTTGTAAACCAGGAGAACAAGGAAAGAACACAGTACACAGTAAGATTACACGCTGACACATCACAGCCTCCGAGATATGTTGACAGCCTCAAGTGCCGTTACTACTTCGACATTTCCGAGCTCGTTGAACACGGTCAGAAGGCTGAAGACCTCAAGATCGAGGTTTACTACGACAAGGTAAGCGCAAGCTCTGACGCAAAGCAGAACGTAGCAGTTTCAAAGCCGATCCAGGCAGAAGGAAACATCTACTACGTTGAAATGGACTGGAGCGGTATCCCGTTCCGCGGCGCAATGGAACTCCAGCTCGGTATCATTGCTCCTCAGGATGCTGAATACAATTCAAACTGGGATCCTACAAACGACTTCAGCCGTGAAGGACTTGAAATAAGTGACGACTACGGTCCGACAAGCAACATTCCGCTTTACCTCGGCGACACACTCGTTTACGGTACAACACCGTTCGGTGACAAGGCAGTCGCTCCTGAAGATGTTGACAAGACAGGATATGCTCCGCCAATACCTGAGGGAGCTAAATCATCAAGGCCGGCAGCTTCATCAAAGGCTACAGCATCACCAAAGCCGACATCAACACCGAAGGCAACACCTACAGCTGATCCTACTGCAAAGAATACTTCAGGCGAGATCATCTACGGTGACGTAAACTCAGACGGCAAAGTTGACGTAACAGACCTTTCACTCCTTTCACTCTACCTTCTCGACAAGACAGGTATCAAGGGAGACGGACTCAAGGCTGCCGATGTAAACGGCGACGGAAGCGTAGCTCTTACAGACCTTGCAACAGTCAGACAGTACATCTCAAAGAAGATCACAAAGCTTGGTCCTGATAAAAAGTAATTGCAGCGGAAGCTGAACAAATAAGTAATTATAATGCGGGTTACCCCTGTAGTCAGGAGTAACCCGTTTTACAGAAAGGATGAATTTATGAAAAAGTTTGACCGAATACTCGCTCTCATCCTCAGTCTTTCCATGACAGCAGGATGTGCGGTACAGTCAGTCGGAGCTTCAGCGGGTGAGGATCCGCCTCCGATAACGAGCAAGGACATGCCTGATCCGTCTTCCTTCAGCTACGATGACGTTGAAGTAAACTTCGCAAAGGCGCTCCAGTATTCCCTTACATTCTACGACGCCAACAAGTGCGGTGCCGGTATTACTGACGGCTATCTCGAATGGCGCGGTGACTGTCACGTTGAGGACTATAACATTCCTCTTCAGCCGCTGGAGATCGTAAATGAAAAGAAGCACATGTACATCGGTACTGACCTTGAACAGGATTTTATCGACAAGTACAAGGATATTCTCGATCCGGACGGCGACGGAACAGTTGATCTCGGCGGAGGTATGCACGACGCCGGCGACCACGTAAAATTCGGACTTCCTGGCTCCTATGCAGCTTCAACAGTAGGCTGGGGCTACTATGAATTCCGTGATGCCTACATCAAGGCAGGTGAGCAGGAACACGTTGAAGACATTCTCAGATGGTTCAACGACTTTTACATGAAGGCTACATTCATGGACAAGGACGGCAAGGTCATTGCTTACTGCTATCAGGTGGCAGAGGGCGACAACGACCATAACTACTGGAATCCTCCGGAGCTTCAGGATATGGTTCATTTCGATGACTTCGCAAGACCGGCATATTTCGCAACTGCTGACAAGCCGGCATCTGACTGCTGTGCAGGCGCAGCTGCTTCACTTGCGATCAACTATTTAAACTTCAAGGATACTGATCCTGAATATGCTGAAAAGTCACTCAAGACTGCTCTTGCACTCTATGATTTTGCTGTTGAGACACATCACTATATCGATGACTTCGACGAGGAGTTCAACGACA